>NZ_JBSXOQ010000117.1:0-188408 GCF_056859495.1 Sphingobium sp. L-44
CGTGTGACGTGTGGTAACTCCACCTTACCGATGAGCCCGGTGGCCACCGAGTTCGAAATCGCATGGGGTTGGGCATGCCCAACCCCATGCGATCACCTCAATCTACACCGGAAATTACACCACGAGCGCGGACGCTAACCGTCAGAGCGGTTCCCGTGTTCGTACGCCGGCTGCGATTATCGACCAAAACCCTGCAGGCCCTCGTCCCTTGGAAAGCGGCAACCTGCCCAGAGAGGCGTGGACCTCGCGTTCGCTTGCTGACTTTCCGGTGGCGATGGCAAGATTTCAGGCACCACGAAAATAATCACCGTTGCGGAAAATTTCGGCCATCGCTTCGCACGGTGGTAGATTTAACTATCTTGAATATCTCTAATTTTCTCGGGTTTTTGCCTAGTGGATTGATTTTGACATGTGCATCCCCCGTCGGCGGGGATGGGTCTGCAAATGTCAAAATCTTTTCGGACCACTAGATGCGCCGGTACCGGAAATACCAGACCTCATGGCCCAGGCGCCGGGCCTTGGCCTCGTAGCGGGTTTCGGGCCAGCCGCCCGGACGGGTCAGGAAATCCTTGGGATCGCTTGCCAGCCAGTCGAATTCGGGATGGCCGTTCATCACCATCAGCGCCCAGCGCAGATAGACCGGATGATCAGTGCCGAAGCGGAACTCGCCGCCGGGCTTGAGCTTCTTCGCGATCATGTCGACCGGGCCGGGGTTCATCATCCGGCGCTTCGCATGGCGGGCCTTGGGCCAGGGATCGGGATGGAGCAGATAGACGAAGCTGAGCGATCCGTCGGGGATGCGGCTGAGAACGTCGAGCGCATCGCCCATGTGCAGCCGGACATTGCCGAGCGCGCCGTCGCGAATATGGCCAAGCGCCTGCACCACGCCGTTCAGGAACGGCTCACAGCCGATGAAGCCATGGTCGGGCAGCATGTCGGCGCGATAGGCCATATGCTCGCCGCCGCCGAAACCGATCTCGAAATGGAGCGGGCGGTCATAACCGAACAGGTCGGCGGCCGTGACGTCGCCTTCGGCCGGCACCGATACGGCGGGCAGGAGGGTGTCGACCAGTTCCTGCTGGCCCTTGCGAAGCTTGGGCCCGGACTGGCGGCCATAAAGGCGGTTGAGGGTGGTCGGGTCGCCCGATTTATGCGCGGTCATGGGTTGGGCCGATAGCGGGGGCAGGCCGAGGGAGCAAGCGGCGTGCGCCCTATCAGTTGGCGACAGCGTCCGGCGACAGGCTGATCTGGCTTTGCTTGCTATAGACGCTGGTGGTCGACAGCGGCTTTTCCGACTGGACGATCGCGATCGCCTGGGCCGGCGGCGGCGCGCTGGCATAGCTGGGATATTGCAGCCATTGGTCGAGCTTGCGGACGGTGACCGTCCAGGGGGCGCTACTTTCATCCTTGCCGCCCAGCAAGGCGGTCAGCGTGTCTCGGGCGATGACCAGCATGGTGCCCGAATCGCCGAGCGGGATGGCATAGCTGCCCTCATTCGTCTCGCCCTGATAGATGGGGAGGCGGCCCTGTATCCGATCGGGGTGGACGCAATAGGCCGGGGCGGCCGGGGCTTCTCTATTCTTCGCCGCCTTTTCCCTGACGCTGCGGTCGATATTGCCCATCATCGCGCCGGCAATGACGGACGCGCCGTCCTTTGTCACCTTGTCCGCAGGCGCGCCGAAGACAAGCGGTTGGGAGCAGGGTTTGAGCGGAACGGCCGCCGCGAGCGGCGGGTGCGCGCGGGGCCAGCCGATCTGGGCTATCATCCGATCCATCAGGGCATCAAGCTGGGACGCATCATGGACGGGCGAGGTGACGCGCAGCTTTACCACCCATTCTCCGAGCGCGATGACGGCAACGCCGCTGCTGCGGCCGACCTGGCTGATGGCGAAGCTCTGGCGCAGTCCGGCCGGCACTGAACTGCCCGGAAGGGCAAAGGCCACAGGATCGCCCAGGGCTGCGGGGCGCCCGAACTTGTCGTTGGTCGCGATCATGGTGGCCGCGACATCGAACCAGATCGCGGTGGCCGGCATGGCGGCATGATAGACATAGATATTCACATGGGTGCGACTGATCGGATCGTCATAGGCGATCGATGTATCGAGCAGCGCGCCGTTGCTCAGATCCTCGACCGCACTGCGAGCAAAGCCGTCAATCTTCGGCGGGAAGGCGATGGCGGACGGCTTGTGCGTCCAGCTTTTGTCGGTCTTTACGGCGATGGGGCTTGGCTGGGCCTGCGCGGATGGGGCAAGGGGCAGGGCTGTTGCCATCGCAAAGCCGCCAACTATCCGCAACCACATGAATATCTGCCCCCTCCCGCTATGCATGCAGGCAAGGTAGCGGGAAGGGGGCAGAGCACAAGGGCCATGGGATGCCGAACAGGGGAGAGCGGCAGGATGGCCCTTGAAGCTGGCTAGCCGTGGTGCGACCCGAAGGCTGGCCGGGAGGCAAGGCCCGACCGGTCTGTCCAGTTCGTCAGGTCACTTGCACTTGGCGAAGCGACCCTTGGCGTCCTTGCAGGGGCCCTTTTTGGGGGCCGCCTTTGGCGGACATTTGACGAACTTGCCCTTCGCATCCTTGCAGGGAGCTGCCAGTGCAGGAGCGGCACTGCCAACCAGAAATGCAAGGCTGATGAAGGCGGTAGCAAGAGGACGGGTCATGGCGTTGCCCTGGGTGGAGGGTGCCGGGCTCGACAGGGGTGCGAGCCCGACGCCCTCTCTATGCGCGGTTCCGCAGGTGCAGGCCAATGAACTTTTCGTCATGTTCCGGACAGGATGGCTCAGCCACGGTCGGCATCGGCCGCAGCATTGAACAGGTCGAGCATGGCGCCCAGCCGGGCAGCTTCCTCCTGCGTCAGCCCTTCGTCGCGGTCGAACAGGGCGGCAAGCTTTTGCCCGCCGGCGCGGACTGCATCGGGATCGACGCGGGCGAGCAGTTCGGGAATGCCGGCAATCGCGCCATCGGGATCATGGCGCAGCAGCTTGGCCTGCTCGCGCACCAGCGCCCGGAACAGCGGCAGCGTCATGCCCGCGGGCAGCATGTCGATATGCAGCCGGCGTGCCTCCTCGAACCGGCGGGCGTCGGTCTGCTCGCGGGTGCGCAGCACATGGAAGATCGCCCGCAACTGCGCCTCCAGCAGGCCGCCTTCGTGCAGTTCGGCGCTGAGATGGGCCATTTCCTCGGCAACGAAGGTGCGATGTTCCGGCGTGTCGCCGGGGTGATGGCGGGGCGGGCGGCCATCCTGCGGGGCGACGCCCATGGCGGCCTGAACCAGCGGCGCGCCATAGATCGTATCGAAGCTGAGTGCCTGGAGCCTGTCGCGGGCATCCCGATAGGCATCAAGTGCGCCGACCATCATGTCCGACACCATGGTCTGGCCGGCCAGGAAGCCATTGTCGGGCGCGACCGGGCGCCGATTGTCGCGCACGACACCGGCCCAGCCCTCGATCAGTTGCGCCATGGGATGGTCGCTCGACCAACTGTAGGACAGGCGCATCGGGTGCCATTGCGCCAGCCAGTCGGCCAGTTGCGGGCTGGCCATCGCCTGCACCAGCGGCTGGGCGAAGCGGCGATACAGTTCCAGATTGGCTTCCGACGCACGGCGGGCGGCGACGAAACGCCGTTCGCTGTCGAAATCCTGCTGCACGATTGCCTGGACATCGGCGATGCCGCGCCGCTGGATCGCCAGATACTGGCCGTCATCATCGACCGCGCCGGGCAGGGCGCCGTCTGGATCCTGTTGCACCGTCGCCTGATAGAGGCCGGCGGGCAGCACGTCGATCAGGTCGATGGCGCTGACGAATTCGCGATGCTCCTTCCGCCCGACGCTGGCCGAGACGAAGATGCCGAGATGGCCGATACTGTCATGGGTGGCATAGATGATCGTCTGGTCATGGCTGACGATTTCGGCATCGTTGCGATAGAGATCGGTGATCCAGCCCAGGGCCTGCGGTGGCGGCGTGATATTGTCGCCATGCGAGCAGAAGACCAGGATCGGCGAGCGGATGTTGCGCAGATCGATGCGGATGCCGTCCGAGGTCAGTAGCTGGGCGGTGGCTAGCCGGTTACCGATGAAGAGATTGTCGACGATATACTGCATCTCGACATCGTTGAGATAGACATAGCCACCCCAATATTTCTCGAAGCCGAGATAGCGGGGGGCTTCGGTATCGACCTTGGAATAAAGGGTGTAATCCTTTTTCCAGAGCGTGTTGGCAGGATCGAGATTTTCGAAATTCTGCACCAGCCAGGCGCCGTCGAAGCGGCCGGCGCCCATGTCGCCGGTCATCGCCGTCGCCCAGCTGCCGCCCATCAGGCCGCCGCCATAGCGCATGACATTGTCGCCCGCCCAATAGGAGAGCGGGGCGCCGGCGACGATGATCGGGCCAAACAGCTCGGGCCAGACCGCAGCGGTCATCAATATCTGCCAGCCGGCCTGGCAATTGCCGATCACCACCGGCTTGCCATCGGCGGAGGGGTGGAGTTCGCCGACATGGGCGACGAAGGCGGCCTCCGCGCGCATCACATCCTCGATGCTCTGCCCCGCGACCGGATTGGGGGTGAAGCCGATGAAATAACAGGGATGGCCTTCGCGCAGGGCGGCGCCAATCTCGCTGTCGGGCTTGAAGCCGCCAATGCCGGGGCCATGGCCGGCGCGCGGATCGACAACGATGACCGGGCGCTTGGCCGGATCGACCGGCAGGCCCTCTGGCGGGGTGATGCGGACCAGGCCATAATTGACCGGGCGAGGCAGATCGGCGCCAGACAGGATGATCTCGCCATCGAAATTCAGCACATGGGGCACGCGTTCGGCCAGATGCGCCTTATACTGGTCGCCGCGCTGGCGCTTGACGTCGGCGAACAGGACGGCGCGTTGCAGCGCGTCGACGCCATAGTCGAAGGCCTGACCGAACCAGTCGAGCGGCGGCCAAAGCGGGATGGAAGCGGTGGATGATGTGGGTTCGCTGGTCGTCTTGGGCATGGCTGGCCTTCCGAAACGCGTTCAGACGTCGCGGCGGACCCCCATTCCTGACCGCACTGCATCATAACCCCGAGTCATGACAATGCGATGGAAAATCATCTTATTTCGACAGGCCGGTAACAACTTGTGACGGACATGCGAAAAGGGCGCGGAAAGCATAGCTCTCCGCGCCCCTTGCTATTGGTCGTCAGACCGCAGGCCTCAGGCCAGCTTCGCCTTGAGCGCGTCGACCAGGTCGGTCTTTTCCCAGGGGAAATAGTCGCCGTCGGGCGTGCGGCCGAAATGGCCATAGGCGGCGGTCTTCTGGTAGATCGGCTTGTTGAGGCCGAGATGGGTGCGGATGCCCTTGGGCGTCAGGCGCACCAGGGTCGGCAGCACAGCTTCGATCGCCGAAGCTTCGACGGTGCCGGTGCCATGCAGGTCGACATAGAGCGAGAGCGGTTCGGCAACGCCGATGGCGTAGCTGAGCTGGATCGTGCAGCGACGGGCGAGCCCGGCGGCGACGATGTTCTTCGCGAGGTAACGGGTGATATAGGCAGCCGAACGGTCGACCTTGGTCGGATCCTTGCCCGAGAAAGCGCCGCCGCCATGGGGCGAAGCGCCGCCATAGGTGTCGACGATGATCTTGCGGCCGGTGAGGCCGGCGTCGCCGTCGGGGCCGCCGATTTCGAACAGGCCGGTCGGGTTGACATAGATGGCTTCGTCGCCCGGCAGCCAGCCTTCGGGCAGGACATCGGCCATCACGCCCTTGACGTAGGCACGCAGTTCGGCGCGGCTGTCGTCATTGTCCATGCCGGCGGCATGCTGGGTCGACACGACCAGCGCGGTCGCGCGGACCGGCTTTTCATCGATATATTCCAGCGTCACCTGGCTCTTGGCGTCAGGCTCCAGGAAGGGCACAACCTTGTTGTGGCGGTCAGCCGCCATGCGTTCCAGGATCTTGTGCGAATAATAGAGGGTGGCGGGCATGAGGTCGGGGGTTTCATCCGACGCATAGCCGAACATGATGCCCTGGTCGCCGGCGCCCTCGTCCTTGTTGCCGCTTTCATCGACGCCCTGCGCGATGTGGGCCGACTGGCCGTGCAGATTGTTTTCGAAGCGGAAAGTCTCCCAGTGGAAGCCGTCCTGCTCATAACCGATGCGCTTCACGGTCGCGCGGACGGTCGCCTCGATCTCTTCCTTGGCGCCCGGTGCCCATTCGCCATTTTCATAGACGCCCTTGCAGCGGATTTCGCCGGCCAGGACGACGAGCTGGGTCGTGGTCAGGGTTTCGCACGCGATGCGGGCTTCGGGATCCTTGGACAGGAACAGGTCGACGATCGAGTCGGAAATCTGGTCCGCGACCTTGTCGGGGTGGCCTTCGGAAACGGATTCCGAGGTGAAGAGGAATTGGTTACGCATGAGACTCCCGTAAGGTGCTTGCGGACGAATGAACATAAAGAAAACTTTATGTGGCTATTAGCTTTTGCCTCTGCGCAAGGCAAGGGCCGTCCCGAGCAGGATCAGAAGGAAGGCAAAGGGCGCCCAGTTGCCCAGCCGCGCGAACAGGGTAGCAGGCAGAGGCGGCGGCAGGCGGCTGTCGAGATAGCCCGCGCGATGGCTGGAGAGGGCGTGGAGAATATGGCCGCGCGCATCGACGATGGCGGACACGCCGGTGGGCGTGGAGCGGATGATCGGCAGCCCTTCCTCCAGCGCGCGCAGGCGGGCCTGGGCCAGATGCTGGACCGGCCCCCAACTGCCGAACCAGGCATCGTTGGACGGGTTGAACAGGAAATCGGGCCGATTGGCGCGATCGACCACCTGGCCCGAGAAGATGATCTCGTAACAGATCTGCACGCCCATCTTGAGCGCGGGACGGCCAAGGGTGGCGGGCAGGGTCAGGCTCTGCGGGCCGGGGCCGGGCCAGAAATCGACGTCACCCGGGACCAGCCGCGACAAGCCGATCGGCTGGAGAATGCTGCGCATCGGCAGATATTCGCCATAGGGGACGAGATGCGCCTTGTCGTAGCGGGCGGCAAGCTGGGCATCGGGCGTGACGACGAACAGGCTGTTGTTGGCGCCGGCCAGTTCGGTCGTGCCATAAGGCCCCTTGTCCTTGAAATAGACCTTGGTCGCGCCGGTCATCAGCAGGTCGCCCGGCCCCATCAGGTCGGCGAGGCGCCAGCGCCATTCGGGTTCCATGTCGAGATAGGCGGGGATCGCTGCTTCGGGCCAGAAGATCAGGCGCGGGGCAGGGCGAGGCTTGCCCGACAGGGTCGCGAGGGTGCGGAAATGCGCCTGTTCCAGCTCGGCCGAATATTTCTCGTCCTGGCCGATATTGGGCTGAACCACGCGGATCAGCGGCGCGCCGGCGGGCGGCGTCGGCGCGGGCGAGAGCTGGCCCCAGAGCGCGAGAGCGACGAGCGGCACGGCGATGGCGGCGGCGGGGCGATACTGGCGGCGCGCGGCGAGCATGCAGGCGCCGGCGGCGAGCAGGACCAGCGCGCCCAGGCCATAGGTGCCGATCAGCGTCGCGGCGATCGCGGCGCCGGTCGGCAGCAGGGTGACGCCCAGCGGGTTCCAGGCAAAGCCGGTGAAGATGGTGGCGCGCGCATATTCGCTGGCGATCCAGCAGCCGGCGAACAGCAGCAGGAAGGCCGGGCCGGTGAAGGCGAAACGGCGCCCGGCCCACCAGGCGCCCAAGGTCGCGAGGCCGGGATAGACGGCGAGATAGAGTGAGAGCAGGACCACCGCGCCATAGCCGAACCAGTGCGGCATCGCATCCTGATAGGTGAAGGCGTGGGCGATCCAGTTGAGGCCCAGGGTGAAATGGCCGACCCCGAACAGCCAGCCGCGCACGAAGGCGGCGCGGCGATCGGGCGCGCGCTCGATCAGCAGGGTCAGCAGCGCGAAGCAGCCGATGGTGACCGGCCAGAGTTTCAGCGGCTCGAAACCGGTCGCCGAGAGGAGGCCGGCGAGCAGGGCAGCAAGCCGGGGATGGCGCGCGAGCAGGGCGTTCATTTGCGGCGGATCAGGAGATGGTGGCCATGGTGGCGTTGGAGCAGCGATCGCTCTTCTGCCCGCCGCCCGACAGCATCGACGCGGCGACGAAGCCGCCGACCACCAGCACCAGGAACAGCGCCGACAGCGGTGCCAGATATTTCTCGATGAATGCCTTGATCGGGCGGCCGAATTTCCAGAACAGGAAGCCGACGATCATGAACTGGAAGGCGCGGGACAGGATGCTGGCCCACAGGAAGGTGAAGAGCGACAGGCCGATGAAGCCGGCGGTGATGGTGATCAGCTTGAACGGGATCGGGGTCGCGCCCTTGATCAGGATGATCTCCGCGCCATAGTCGCGCAGATAGCAGGCCGCGACCGGGAATTTCGCCGACAGGCCAAGCAGATGCAGGATCTGTGCGCCGACCGCCTGATAGAGGAAGTGACCGATGCCATAGCCCAGGAGGCCGCCCAGCACCGAGGCGATGGTGCAGATGAGGCCATAGCGGATCGCCTTTTCCGGCCGCGCCAGGCACATCAGGCCCAGCAGCGGATGCGGCGGGATCGGAAAGAAGCTGGATTCCATGAAACTGAAGGCAAAAAGCCAACGTTCGGCGTGCGGGTGAGCGGCCTTGGCCAGCATCCACTGATAGAGCTTGGTGAGCATCGCGAGCGGGCCTAGCTCAGTTGCACGGGAGCCGCCAGCGCTTTTGCCAGGACGACCATTTCCAGCGGCGGATCGAGCGGCACGGGGAAGGGACGCTTCTCGTCGGTCAGCACATAGCCGCGTCGCTGATAATAGGCGATCAGCTCGGGCCGCCGGTCGATCACCGTCATCTCGATCGTCGTCGCGCCGAAATCGCGTGCGGCCTGGTCCTCTGCCGCAGCGATCATGCGCCGGCCAAGCCCGGCGGCCTGAAGCTGCGGATCGATGCAGAGCAGGCCGAGATAGGCGACATCCTCGTCACGCTTGCTGATCTGGACGCAGCCGATCGGCATGCCGTTGTCGTCGATCGCGACCAGCAGCCGGTCGGTCGGGCTGGCCAGAATGGCCTGCAATTCCTCGATATCGGTGCGGGCGTCGGTCAGCAGGTCGGATTCGAAGGTCCAGCCGGCCCGCGCCTCGTCGCCGCGATAGGCGCGCTCGATCACGCGGTGGAGCAGGGGCAGGTCGGCGGGGGCGGCAAGGCAGATATCCATGGCCCCGCCTTTAGCGGGGCGGCGATGGCTGCAAAAGCCCCGATCATATGGATGCAGCGATGCTTGATCGGGACGCTCCGGCCGCGATAGGATCGGCGTCAAAGAGGAGAGTGAGATGCAGGACATGGGCGAGGGCAGTTGCCCCTTCAGCTTCAACATGGACCCGGCCAGCTTCAAGGTCGGCGATTCTGTCAGCTATCGGGTGACCGGCAGTCTGGAGGGATTTCCCTTTGCCGGGGTGCTGCTGGAAGTGCATGACGATCATGTGGTGCTGACGTCCGATGTCGACGACAAGGCCAGCCGGATGCGGGCCACGCGCGAGAGCCGGCCGGTGGTGCGCGAAGAGGATGTCTGCTGACGGGCAGGGCGTCGGGCGGCCAATCCAACCACATTACCGATTTGTCAGCCGCCACGGCGTTGACTGTCCGGCGCCGTCTGGGCATGACGCGCAACGCATAGAGACCGGTCGGCACGCTTGATAATTTCGCATATTCCCTGGGACAAGTTGCGGCAGCGGGCCGGCGGCCTGGCGTTCGCGCTGGTGCTGAACGCGATCCTGCTGCTGGCGCTGCTGACGATGGCGCCGCATATCGATCCCAAGAAGGTCGAGGATCGCAATCCGGTGAGCTTCGATATCGAGCCGGCCAAGCAGGCGAACAAGGAAAAGTCCAAGGCGCAGAAGGCGGAAAAGCGCGAGCGGGATACCGCCGCGCCCAAGCAGAAGAGCGAGCCGGTGGTGACGCCGCCCCGGCCGGTCGAGACGCCGACGGTACAGCTGCCATCGCCTTTCCCTTTCATTACGCTCGACAGCCGCCAGATGGCCGCGGCGGACATCGGCAAGATGGAAAAGAAGACGGCGGGCGTCGGCGACAGCGGCACCGGCAATGCCAAGGCGATCGTCGGGCCGGGCGAGGGGCCGGGCGGCGTGCAATTGTTCGAGGCGGAATGGTATCGCCGGCCGACCCATGCCGAATTGTCGAGCTATCTGCCCGCCAATGCGCCGGCGCAGGGCTATGGCCTGGTCGCGTGCAAGACGATCGACCATTATCATGTCGAAAATTGCCAGATGATCAGCGAATATCCGACCGGATCGGGCTTTGGCCGCGCCGTGCGCCTGGCCGCCTGGCAATTCCTGGTGCGCCCGCCCCGCGTCGATGGCAAGCCCCAGGTCGGCGCCTGGGTCCGCATCCGCATCGATTATACCCGAACGGTTATCGGTGGCAGCGCCGGCGCTGATGACGACGGGCGCTGAGGCGGCGTAGGCCGGGTATCTAGCAGAAGCGGACATTCCTCCCCGGCACGGGGAGGTGGCAGCGCGAAGCGCTGACGGAGGGGCAGGTGCCTCTTGGCGCTGCGCTATCCGGCCTGTGCCCCTCCACCACTCGCTACGCGAGCGGTCCCCCTCCCCGTGCCGGGGAGGAATGTCTTGTTTCCACCCATTCCCGCCAAGGGCAGGACAATCGGTCCGGCTTGATCCCCTTCCGGTCGCGGCCTACACCCGCGGCATGACTATTGCCTCCTATCCGGCGCTGCGCATGCGCCGTACCCGTGCCACCGGCTGGAGCCGGGCGATGCATGCCGAAAATCGTCTGTCGCCCAGCGATTTCATCTGGCCCCTGTTCGTGACCGAAGGGAATGGCGTCGAGGAGCCGATCGCGGCGCTGCCTGGCGTGTCGCGCTGGTCGGTCGACCTGATGGTGGCCCGTGCGAAGGAAGCGCGCGACGCCGGCATTCCCTGCCTGGCCCTGTTCCCCAATACCCAGGCCGACCGTCGCAGCGACGATGGCGCCGAGGCGCTGAACCCCGATAACCTGATGTGTCGGGCGATCCGCGCGATCAAGGATGCGGTGCCCGATATCGGCGTGCTGACGGACGTGGCGCTCGATCCCTATACCGCCCATGGCCAGGACGGGCTGCTCGACGAGACCGGCTATGTGATCAATGACGCGACGATCGACATGTTGATCGGCCAGTCGCTCAACCAGGCGGCGGCAGGCGCCGACATCATCGCGCCCAGCGACATGATGGACGGCCGGATCGGTGCGATCCGCGAGGCGCTGGAGGAAACCGGCCATGCCAATGTTCAGATCATGGCCTATGCCGCCAAATATGCCAGCGCCTTCTATGGTCCGTTCCGCGACGCAGTGGGGTCGCGCGGGCTGCTGAAGGGCGACAAGAAAAATTATCAGATGGACCCGGCCAATGGCGAGGAAGCGCTGCGCGAGGTCGCGCTGGACCTGGCCGAGGGCGCGGACAGCGTGATGGTGAAGCCGGGCCTGCCCTATCTGGATATCGTCGCGCGGGTGCGCGATCGTTTCTCCGTCCCGGTCTTCGCCTATCAGGTGTCGGGCGAATATGCGATGATCGAGCATGGCGCCGCCGCCGGCTCGGGGGATCGCGATGCGCTGATCCTGGAAACGCTGATGGCGTTCAAGCGGGCCGGCTGTTCGGGCGTGCTGACCTATCATGCGCTGCACGCGGCGCGGCTGCTGAATGGTTGAGGCGCAGATGACCGATCATCCCGCCGACCATCCTGATGTTTCGATCATCCCGCTGAACGGCAAGGCGCCGCTGATCCACCCCAGCGCCTTCATCGCGCCGGGATGCCGGATCATCGGCGATGTCGAGATCGGCGCGGATGCCAGCATCTGGTATAATTGCGTGATTCGGGGCGATGTGAACCATATCCGCATCGGCGCGCGCACCAATATCCAGGACGGCACGGTCGTCCATTGCGACAGCCCCGGCGACGGCCGTCCGGGCTATCCGGCGGAGGGCTATCCCACCATCATCGGCGAGGATGTGCTGATCGGCCATATGGCGATGGTCCATGGCTGCGTGCTGGAGGACCGCGCGTTCGTGGGGCTGGGCGCGATCGTGATGAGCGGCTGCACCGTGGAGAGCGACGCGATGCTGGCGGCCGGCGCGCTGCTCTCGCCCGGCAAGACGGTGTTGCACCGGCAGCTCTGGGCCGGGCGCCCGGCGAAATATATGCGCGACCTGACCGACGAGGCGATCATCACCATGCGCGAGGGCGTCGACCATTATGTCCATAATGGCAAGGCGCATAAGGGCGCGGTGCGCCAGATGGGCTGAAAAATCGGCGCATTTCCGGTTTCTGGCGATCCGTCGTCGTCAACCAATTGTCCGACATTATTTTGCGAAAATTGCGTGAATTAGCAATTAATCAAGTTTTTGCGCGGAATGGCAGTCCCGACATTTCATTCGGGATTATCCATGAAATTCCGCAATTTATTTCTGAGCCATGACGGCAGTGTCAGTGTCGTCGCTGCCCTGTCGCTGATCGGCGTCATCGGCATGGCGGGGCTCGCTGTCGATCTCAATCGCGGCTATGAACGGCGGATCGCGACACAGCGCGTGGCCGACATGGCGGCGCTGGCCGCAGCCGTCGCCTACAAGGCGGACGGATCGCAGGCGATATTGCGCCCCACCGCGGTCGACCTGGTCACCGCCCATGGCATCACCGATGCGACGATCGACGTCGCGCTGCTGGCCGACACGCCCGAAGCCGGCGCCAAGGCGGTGCGCGTGGAACTGACGACGCCGCTGCCGCTCAGCCTCAGCCGCATTTTGGGCGCAGCGGCGACCATGCCGGTGAAGGTCAGCGCGATGGCGCGCCTGGCCGGCAGCGCATCGGCCACGCCCTGCATCCTGGGCCTCGCCTCGTCGGGCAATGCGGTCGAGACGCAGGGCGGCGCGACGATCAACGCGACTGACTGTTCGGTGGTCGGCGCCGGATCGGTCAACAATGGCGGGTCGGGCATCACGGCCAAGGAAATCGTCTCGGGCGCGGCCGACATCATCAACAATTATGGCACCTTGTCGGCCGATCTGCTGCGCTATGCGGGCAGCTTTTCCAATCCCAGCTGGAATGGCAATGTCCCGGCGGCTGACAAGCGGATCAACCAGTCGACCGCGATCAGCGACCCGCTCGCCAATTCGATGGATCTCGCCACCGCGCGGCAATTGCTCGGCACCTTCCGCACGCCACGGACCATCGCCAATCCGGTGACACCGGCCTGCGCCGACATATGGACTTTCGGCAATTCGCCCTCGGCCGGTGCAGCCCCCTTCCGTCAGGGCAACAGCGCCAAATTCACTGTGCCGGCCGGCAATTACTGCCTGTCGCGGATCACGATCGACGGTGGCATCACCGTCACCTTCCAGGCTGGCTCCACCGTCACCGTCGCCAATGGCGTGTCGGTTGGTGGCGGTTCGACTGTCAATTTCGGTGACAATGTCTGGCGGATCAATGGCGGCTTCAACAGTGGATCGAGCGGCGTCACCTTCGGCAATGGCGAAGTGTCGATCGGCGCCGGCACGGTCAGCTTTGCGGGCACCAACCGGATCGGCGCCGGCCCTGTCTCGATCGCCGCCAACATCACGCTGTCGGGCGGCACGTCGCTGGCGGTGGGCGCGGGCAGTCACGGCTTCAAGGGGATCAGCGTCGGCGGCGGCAGCTGGATGACGCTGGGCGATGGCGATCTGGACGTCGCCGGCCAGATCAGGATCGATGGCGATTCCACCCTGATCGCGGGCACCGGCAACTACACCCTGGCCAATGCCGGCGGCGATGCCATCACGCTGAGCGGTAGCGGCCGCTTCTTCATGGGGGACGGGCTGTTCAGCGCCAATGGCAATATCGTGACGGCCGGCGGCAGCCGCCTGGTCTTCGGCAAGACCGCCAATCACCTGATCAACGGTAATCTGTCGATCGCCGGATCGGTGCTGTTCGGCGCCGGGCGCTACACGGTGAGCGGCGGCCTGACCAACGGCACCGGCGGCACCACCTGGCCCTATACCTCGCCGATCACCAACCAGAGTTGGGGCCAGACGCTGGAGGGCGTATCAGTCTCCGGTTATGACATGGCCGGCGTCAATGTCAGCTTCATCCTGGGCGGGACCATCAACCTGGCCGGTGGCGCCAAGACCAAGCTGATCGCCCCCACCAGCACCGTCGAAGGGGCGGCCATCGCCGACATATTGGTCGACAGCCTGACATCGCAGGCAACCAACTGGGGCGCAGGGTCGCAGAATGTCTTTTCCGGGGTCGTCCATCTGCCCAATTCGGCCGTGACCATGTCGGGCGGCAACAACAGCCTGTCGGCGGGCCAATGCTTCACCCTGATCGCCTATCGCGTCACTGCAAGCGGCGGCGCCAATGCCGGCACCGCCTGCAAGTCGATCAGCGATCTGGTCGGCGGCAGCGGCGGCGATGTGGAACTGGTGGCATGATCGGCTGCTTTGGGAAGCTGCGCCGTTCGGAACGGGGCGTGGCCACCGTCGAGTTCGCGCTGTGGCTGACCCTGTTCTTCACGATCAGCCTGGTCGCGATCGACATCGCCCAGTTCACCATTCAGCGCGGGCGGTTGGCCGAAGCGGTCAGCGGCGCATCGCTGTCGGCCTTCAAGACACGCGACGCGGTGCAGTTCCAGTCTATCCCCGCCTATGTCCAGGCGATGGCGGCGGCGCCGGGGCAAAGCCCGATCAACGTCACCGTCGGCTGCAATGGCGGGACGGGCAATTGCACGAACAGTTCCCGCGTCTGCGCCTGCCTCAGCCAGACGGGCAGCTTCATTCCGACCAACAGTTGCGGCCAGAGCTGTGGCAGCGGCGCGAGCGCGAACAGCCGGTCGGGCTATTATCTCGACATCGTCGCGAGCTACAAGTTCAACCCGCAATTCGTCCCGGCCTCGCTCGCGGAAAAGGCGGTCATCACCCAGAAGACGACGGTGCGCCTGCAATGACCCGATGGCTGAACCCTATCCGATCGAACCAGACGGGCGCGGTCGCGGTCGAATTTGCCCTGCTGGCGCCGGTCTTCTTCGCCTGCCTGTTCGGCGTGATCGAACTGGGACGGCTGGCCTGGACCAAGCAGGCGCTGCGCGAGGCTGCCTACAGCACGGCGCGCTGCCATATGGTCAATGACAGCGCGTGCGGCACCACGCAGCAGCAGATCAGCTATGCCGTGGCGCGGGCCAAGGCGAACGGCATCGTCATTGCTGCGGCCAATGTCAGCATTCAGGCCAATGTGGCGTGTCGCGGTGTCGGCCAGGCCAGCATGGTCGAGATCAACAAGCCGTTCAGCTCGCCGATCAGCCAGCTCGTGCCGCTGCCGACGACGGTGTCGGCGAAATCCTGCCTGCCGGGGCTGGCGGGCTGACAGATGGGCTAATGCCCAATGCTCCGGTCAGGGCTGGGGCAGGCGGTTCTTCAGCGCGTCGATGCGGTCATTCTGACTGTCGACCATCGACAGGACGCTGGCGCGTGCCGCGTCGATATCCGCGACGCCGCCCTTTTCCGATCCATCGGCGACCGCGTTGGAGCGTTCGATGAACAGGGTGTCGAGGCTGGCGAGGGCGGAGACGCTGTCGTTGCGCGCGGATTCGGCGGCGCTGATCGCAACCTGTGCGGCGACCCAGGCGTCGCTTGATACCGATGCCCGACCGGCGCTGTTTACGGCGCGGTCGGCGCTGGCATAGGCCTTGTCGAAATTGGCGCCGCCGCTCTGCGCCTGGCTGGTGAGCTGGCTGATCTGGGCCTTGAGCTTGTCGTCGGCCGGCACGGGAAGCGGGGCGGCGGGCGCCTCGGCCATCGGCGCGCTTTCGACCGGGCGCTTGGCAAGCGAGGGATAGCTTTCATGCGCGCCGGCGCAGCCCGACAGGATCAGGGCGATGGTGGGAAGGAAGCGGCGCGTGATCATGATCTGCATCTAGGGCGGGACCGAACGGGGTGCAATGGCCCTCTGTCCGGTCCCGCGCGATAGATTAGCGCGGCAGGGCGGCGGCTTCGCGCGCCAGTGCCTCGATCACTGCGGGATCGACCGGCCCCTTGGGCACGACCCAGCTGCCGCCGACGCATTTGATGAAGGGCTGGGCCAGCCATTCGGGTGCGCTCTGGGCGGTGATGCCGCCGGTCGGGCAGAAGCGGGCGGTGTGCAGCGGCGCGGCCAGCGCCTTGAGCGCCGGAAGACCACCCGAGGTTTCCGCCGGGAAGAATTTGAAGTGGGACAGGCCCATGTCCATGCCGCGCATGATGTCGCCGGCCGTGGCGGTGCCGGGCAGGAACGGGATGTTGGCGGCGATCGCGGCCTTGCCCAGCGGTTCGGTGAGGCCGGGGCTGACGATGAAGCGGGCGCCCGCTTCCATCGCGGCGTCGAGCTGGGCCGGGTTCAGCACCGTGCCGGCGCCGACGATCGCGCCCTCGACCTTCGCCATCTCGCGGATGACGTCGAGCGCGGCGGGGGTACGCAGCGTGACTTCGAGGGCGGGCAGGCCGCCCTTCACCAGCGCCTGGGCAATGGGGAGCGCATCCTCGACCCGATCGACCACCAGCACCGGGATCACCGGGGCCAGTTCCATCACCTGTTCGACGGTCAAGCTCATGCATTCTTCTCCCTAAAGGCCGCGGCAGCGCCGAACAGGCCGATTTCTTCATGGATCGCACAGCGGATCGGCACGGTGGCCATCAGGCTCTCGAACCGGCCCTTGGCCTTGAAGCGGGCGTGGAAGCCGCTCTGTTCGAGAAAATCCTTCATCCGCTGGGTGAGGCCGCCGGCCAGTACCACCGCATGGGGGCCATGCGCCAGTGCCAGATCGCCCGCGACCGAGCCATAGCAGAGGCAGAAGCGGTCGAGTGCGCGACGGGCGAACTCGTCGCTGCCGTCAAGCGCGGCCTGCCACAGTTCGGGGTCTTCCATCAGCATGACCCGGTCGTGACCGATGGTGGCGAGCGCCTTGTAGATATAGTTGAGGCCCGGACCCGACACGATCCGCTCGGTCGAGACGCGCAGGAACTTGTCGCGCAGATAGTCGAGGATTTTCACCTCGATCTGGTCGAGCGGGGCGAAGTCGAGATGGCCGCCCTCGGTCGCAATGACATGGGGATGGCCATCGTCATAGGCGATCATCGCGACGCCAAGGCCGGTGCCGGGACCGACCACGGTGACGCCGCCGTCGCGCGGGAAGGGGCGGTCCTCGCCGAACAACAGGGGCAGATTTTCGTCGGGCAGGCGCGAGACGGCGTGGGCCACCGCCTCGAAATCATTGACCAGGCGCACGGTGCGCAGGCCCAGATCCTCCGCCAGCGTGTCGGCGCGGATCACCCAGTTGCTGTTGGTCAGCTTGATGACTTCGCGGCCGATGGCGGTGGCGAAGGCAATCGACGCGGCGTCGGGCAGCGGGCTGTCGCTGTCCTTGCTTTCGTCTTCGACGAACGCGCCCCAGCAGGCCTGGAGGCTGGGATAGTCGGCGACCTTGTATTTGCGGACGGTGCCGAGTGTCGGCACGCCCTTGTCGTCCAGCGAGGCGCGGGTGAAGCGCGCATTGGTGCCGCCAATGTCAGCGGCGATGATATCGGTCATTTGTCTCTCTCTCCGGACATTCGCGCCAGCGCATCCGAGTGCGCCGGCACGAATGGCTGTGCTTATATCGCGAGTTCGGCGTCCATCGCGGCGAGGATCGGGGAAGCGCCCTGTTCGGCAAGGTCGCTATTGTGGCGGAACAGCGCGAACAGTTCGCGGCCGGTGTCATAGGGCGGCGGCGGAGCGGCGGGAATGTCGCGCGCGTCCCAGGTGGCGGCATCGACCAGCGCCTCGACCTGACCGCTTTCCGCGCAGACGCGGACGAGGTCGCCGTCACGCAGCTTGCCGATCGGGCCACCACCCAGCGCCTCGGGCGACAGATGGATGGCGGCAGGCACCTTGCCCGATGCGCCCGACATGCGGCCGTCGGTCAGCAGCGCGACCTTGAAGCCGCGATCCTGCAGCACGCCCAGCGCCGGGGTCAGCTTGTGCAGTTCGGGCATGCCATTGGCACGCGGGCCCTGGAAGCGGACGACGACGACGACGTCGCGTTCCAGTTCGCCCGCCTTGAAGGCGCGCAGCACATCGTCCTGATCGTGGAAGATCGCGGCCGGTGCCTCGATCGTCCAGCGTTCCTTGTCGACCGCGCTGACCTTCATCACGCAGCGGCCAAGATTGCCCTGCAGCAGCTTCATGCCACCATCGGCCTGGAACGGGTTGGAGGACGGACGCAGCATCGCCTCGTCGCGGCTGGCGGGGACGTCCTGCCAGACCAGCGCATCATCCTGCAGCACCGGTTCCTTGCCATAATCGGTCAGATCCTGGCGTGCGACGGTCATGATGTCGCGATGGAGCAGGCCGGCGTCGAGCAGTTCGCGGATGATGACGGCCATGCCGCCCGCCGCGTGGAAATGGTTCACATCGCCCGAGCCATTGGGATAGACGCGCGCCAGCAGCGGCACCACGTCCGACAGTTCGGCAAAGTCGGTCCAGTCGATATGGATGCCGGCCGCGCGCGCGATGGCGGGCAGGTGGATCGCATGGTTGGTCGAACCGCCGGTGGCCATCAGGCCGATGATCGCGTTGACGATCGCCTTTTCATCGATGCAGTGGCCGAGCGGGCGATAGTCATTGCCGTCCCAACCAATGTCCGCGATGCGATGGGTGGCGGCGCGGGTCAGTTCGCTGCGCAGCTTCGTGCCAGGATTGACGAAGGCGGCGCCGGGCATGTGCAGGCCCATGACTTCCATCATCATCTGGTTGCTATTGGCGGTGCCATAGAAGGTGCAGGTGCCCGCGCCATGATAGGAGGCGCTTTCGCTTTCCAGCAGTTCCTCGCGGCCCACCTTGCCCTCGGCATAGAGCTGGCGGATGCGCACCTTTTCCTTGTTGGCGAGGCCCGAGGGCATCGGCCCGGCCGGAATCAGGATGGTCGGCAGATGGCCAAAGCGCAGCGCGCCGATCAACAGGCCCGGCACGATCTTGTCGCAGATGCCGAGCATCAGATTGCCTTCGAACATCGCATGGCTGAGCGACACGGCGGTCGACAGGGCGATGGTATCGCGGCTGAACAGGGAGAGGTCCATGCCGGCCTGACCCTGGGTCACGCCGTCGCACATGGCTGGCACGCCGCCCGCCACCTGCGCCGTGGCGCCGATCTCGCGCGCGGCGATCTTGATCTGCTCGGGGTAGCGGCCATAGGGCTGATGGGCCGAGAGCATGTCATTATAGGCGGTGATGATGCCGATGTTCATCGCCCGGCCGGTGCGGATGACAGCCTTGTCCTCGCCACTCGCGGCAAAGCCATGGGCGAGGTTGCCGCAGGACAGCTGGGCGCGGTTGGTGCCGGCGTCACGACCCCGCTCGATCAGGTCGAGATATTTGAGGCGCGTCGCCGCACTGCGCTCGGTGATGCGTTCTGTGACCTTGGCGATCACGGGGTGAAGATCAGTCATGCCAGCTGGCTCCGTCGCGTTCGATTAGGGCAATGGCCGAGGACGGCCCCCAGTTCCCGGAGGAATAGGTCGACACCTTCATGTGCGCCTCCTTCCATCCGTCGATGATGGAATCGATCCAGGCCCATTGGGCCTCCACCTCGTCGCGGCGGACGAACAAGGTCTGGTCGCCAGCGAGCAGGTCGAGGATCAGTCGTTCATAGGCGATGCGGCGACGCTGGCCGGCAAAGGCGGCGGTCAGCGACACGTCGAGCGTCACTTCCTCCAGATGGGTTTCGCGCTCCAGCCCAGGCCGCTTCGACATGATCAGCAAGCGGATATATTCCTCCGGCTGCAGGCGGATGATCAGCGTGTTCGGCTCCAGCCCCGATCCGTGCCCGTCACGGCCGAAGATCGAATGGCGAACCGGCTTGAACTGGATCATGATTTCGGACTGGCGCGCGGGCAGTCGCTTGCCGGTGCGCAGGTAGAAGGGCACGCCCTGCCAGCGCCAATTGTCGATATGCGCCTTCAACGCGACGAAGGTTTCGGTGTCGGACGGCTGGCCCAGTTCGTCGGCATAGCCGGTGACGATCTGGCCGCCGACGGCGCCCGGCGTATATTGGCCGCGCACGCTGTGGGTCTTGACCGTTTCGGCCGTCATCGGACGCAGCGAACGCAGCGCCTTCACCTTCTCGTCGCGCACGGCCGTGGGGTCCATCCGCGCGGGCGGCTCCATCGTCAGGATGGAAAGGATCTGGAGGATATGGTTCTGCACCATGTCGCGCAGCGCGCCGACGCCATCATAATAGGAGACGCGGCCTTCGAGGCCCACGGTTTCGGCGACGGTGATCTGGACATGGTCGATCGCGGTGGCGTTCCACAGCGGTTCGAACATGACATTGCCGAAGCGGAGCGCCAGCAGGTTCTGGACGGTTTCCTTGCCCAGATAATGGTCGACGCGGAAAATCTGCTCTTCAGCGAACAGGTGGCCGATGCTGTCGTTCACGACCTTGGACGAGGCGAGATCCTTGCCGATCGGCTTTTCCATCGCGATCCGCGTCCTGGGCGTCAGCAGCCCGGCGTCGGCCAGCCCCTGTGCGGTCGGGCCGAACAGCGAGGGCGGGGTGGAGAGATAGACGGAAATGCCGCGTTCCAGGCGTCCATCGACGCGCTCGGCCAGCTCTGCGAAATGGGCGCCGTTGCTGGAATCGACCGGCTGATAGAGGATCATCGCGCGGAAACGCGCGGCGATGTCGGCATCATAGCGGTCGGCCGGCAGGAACTGCTTGAGCGCCGCGCAGACTTCCTCGCGAAAGGCCTCGTCATCCATTTCGGTGCGGGCCGAAGCGATGATCAGGAAGTCGTCGGGCAGCAGTCCGTCCGACAGAAGATTGTAGAGCGATGGGAAAATCATGCGCCGGGCAAGATCGCCGGTGGCACCGAACAACAGGAACGTGGCAGACGGTTCGGTCAAAGGACAGTCCTTCTCCGTTAGTTATCTATATCTGCACGATGCGGCTCTTATACCGGCCATGCTTCGTTACGCAAGCAGGCTATAGGCAGGAAAATGATGCTGCAACTGCGAACGACTCGCGGGAAGGCGGGGCGGTCTATGGCGTCGGTCAGCAGGCGGTGCGCAGGCCCCGGCGCCAGTTGAGGATATGCGCCCCGGCCAGCAGGGCACTGCCGCCGACGGTCCAGATCGCTTCGCTCAACGGGGTGCGGGCCAGCAGCGCGCCCACGGCCATCAGCAACAGGCCAGCCAGGCCGATGCCGAGCGGCAGCGCGGCGCGGTGGCGGCGCCAGCCCTGCAGCAGCGCGAACAGGCTGGTCGGCACGGCGATGGCGAGCATCAGCAGGTGGAAGGATTCGCCCGGATCGATCCGGGCGGCGATGGTCGGCAGCAAGGCGAAGAGCAGCGGCAGGCCCAGGCAATGGACGGTGCAGAGCGCGGAGGCGCAGATGGCGAAGCCGTCCAGCCAGGAGCGGGGGCGGCCGGCCGGATCGCGTTCCGGCGCTTCGCAATGGGGCATGATGGTTCCTAAATGATATAATGTTATATTTTCATCGGCCATATCGATATGGGGGCATGGGAAGTCAAGGGCAGGGGGACGGAAGGCGTTGCCGGGGCGGTTGGTTGACGGCGCGGAAAGCGCTTTTGTTTCAACGCTGTCTTGCCGTGCTGCGGTGCGCGGCCTATCCCGTCTGCGGTCTTTGGGGGGAATAATGATGAAGCATGGGGTTGCGCGCCTGGCGTTGCTGGCGGGTGGGCTGGCGATGCTGGCCGCTTGTGGCGGTGGCGGATCCGACAGTGCGGGCACTGCGCCGCCGACCGTGACGCCCACGCCCACGCCGACTGCCACCTGTTCGGTGCGGGAGCGGCAGGATTGGGCGGCGGCGACGCTCAAGGAATGGTATCTTTTCCCCGAAACCCTGCTGTCCGCGCGCAGCCCGGCCGGCTATGCCAGCGTCGACAGCTATATCGACGCGCTGACGCAGGGCGCGCGGTCGCAGCGGCGGGATCGCTATTTCACCTATCTCACCTCCATCAAGGCAGAGAATGCCTATTATCAGTCGGGGTCGAGTGCTGGCTTCGGCCTGCGCTTCGCGACCGACAGCGGGGGCACTCGCCTGTTCGTCATCGAATCGTTCGAGAACGGCCCGGCGCTCGCCGCCGGCATCGATCGCGGCGCGGAGATATTGGAGATCGGCACCAGCATCACCAACATGCGCAGCGTGTCGTCGCTATTCGCGTCGGGCGGCGCCGATGCCGTGGCCGATGCGATGGGGCCTGATAGCGCCGGCACGACCCGGCTGCTGCGCATCGCCGATGCGACCAGCACCCGCACGGTATCGGTGACCAAGCGCGACTTCGACCTGATGCCGGTATCGAACCGCTATGGCGCGCGGGTGATCGACGATGGCGGCCGCCGTGTCGGCTATGTCAATCTGCGCACCTTCATCCTGTCGGCCGAACAGCCACTGCGCGACGCGTTCGCCAGTTTCAAGGCGCAGGGCGTGACCGACATCATCCTCGACCTGCGCTATAATGGCGGCGGCCTCGTCTCGACCGCCAAGCTGCTGGGCGATCTGATGGGCGCGAACCGGGCGTCGACCGACGTCTTCACCCGCATGACCTTCCGCCCGGAAAAGAGCGCGGAGAACGAGACCTATAATTTCGAGCCGCTGGCGCAATCGGTGGCGCCCACGCGCATCGCCTTCATCGGCAGCGGCGGGACGGCATCGGCGAGCGAACTGGTGATCAACGCCTTCATCCCCTATCTGGGTGCGCAGGCGGCGCTGATCGGCGCCAACACCTATGGCAAGCCGGTCGGGCAGATCGCGATCGATCGCGAAGCCTGTGACGACCGGTTGCGGGTGGTCGCCTTCGCCACCCAGAACAGCGCGGGCAATGCCGATTATTATGACGGGCTGGCGAGCAGCATGAAGGCCAGTTGCCAGGCGTGGGACGATATCGGCTATCCGCTGGGCGATCCGCGCGAGGCGGCGACCCGGCAGGCGCTGGACTTCATCGCCGGGCGCAGCTGCACGCCGATCGGCGGTGCGGTGGCGACGCTAAGTCGCAAGGCGGTGACGTCGCCGGTGTCCGCCCCCCGTGAATTGCTGGCGCCACAGCGGCCCAATCCGGCCCAGCGCGAGGTGCCGGGCCTGTTCTGACCGACCAACCGATCAGGTGGCAGCGCTGACTGTGATCAGCGCTGCTTCTTGGTGATGGTGGCGGTAAAATCGGGATCCTTGTTCGCCACCCAGTCGACGAACTTGCGGATCGGCGGATGGAGCAGCAGGCCCTCCACGTCCATGCCGTGGCGCTGCAATTCGGAATTGGTGAAATTGGCGATCAGCGTCTGCTGGCAGATGCCGTGCATCGGCACGACGTCGCGGCCGCCCCGGCTCTTGGGAACGGGATGGTGCCACACGATGGTCGTGCCCGTTGGACGCCCGCACAGCCAGCAGGGCGGCGGGGCCGGCGCTTCCGCTTCCTCGCGATGCACATCTTCATAGGGGCCATGTTTGGAATATTTGCGGGCCATGTCTCTGCCTGGATTGAAGGAAACTTTGGTCGCTCCCTATCCCAGCCCGCGCGGCAGCGCCACGGCGATCGTCATGGCCGCTTGACTCATTTTGATGTTTAGCTAATTATCTCATCATGAGCCAGGTCTTCCGCGCCTTGTCCGATCCGACCCGTCGCCGGGTGCTGCAATTGCTGCGCCAGGGGCCGATGAGCGCGGGCGAACTGAGCGACCAGTTCGATGTCTCCAAACCGACCATGTCGGCGCATTTCGCGGTGCTGAAGGAGGCCGAGCTGGTCCATACGGAAAAGGCCGGCAAGTCGGTCATCTATCATCTCAAACTGTCGGTGCTGGAAGAGGCGCTGCTGGGCTTTGCCCAGTCGTTCGGCATCGGCGTGGAGGCGCCGGATCAGCATCGGGAGAAGGCAGGATGGACAGGGAATTGAAGGCGGGCCTGCTCTGGGGCGGCGGTATCCTGCTGCTGGCGCTGGCGGCCAGCCAGGGGCGCAAGCTCGACTGGCTGGACAGTGACATGGTCACGCGGCTGGTGATCGGCGCCAACGGGTTGATGATCGCCTGGTATGGCAATCGCATGCCCAAGGCTTTCCTGCCCGACGCCTGCGCGCGGCAGGTGGCGCGGGTCGGCGGCTGGTCGATGGCGCTCAGCGGCATCATCTATGTCGGCTTCTGGGCGTTCGCGCCGATACCGGTGGCGGTCGTCGGCGGCTGCATTGCGGTGGCGGCGGGGATGGCCGTGACGATCGGCTATGGCCTCACTTTGCGCGCCCGGCTGCGTGCCCGCCGCTAGGCCCTTGTTTCGCCTGCCTGGCGGCTTTGTTGCGGGAGTGATTTTGGGGGCTTTGCAGCCGGTTCATGACCTGCTAGGTGCCCCCTTCCACGATCAGATGCGGGCGTGGTGAAACTGGTAGACGCGCCGGACTCAAAATCCGGTTCCGCAAGGAGTGTCGGTTCGATTCCGACCGCCCGCACCATCTTTGATTGGCCTCAGGTGCCGGCGCGGGCATCCGCCGCCTTGGCGTTCCTCGCATAAGCTCGGACGGCCGCCATAATCATTCTGGCGTCCTTGCGGACCCTTTCGGGTCCGTTAGCTCATTTCTTTTTTCAGCGGCTCGGCTGGGCCTGGAACCAGGGGATCATCCGGGCGATCGCATCCTCGATCCGGTCGGTCGAGACGGCGAAGCTGAAGCGGATGAAGCGATGGCCGTCGACCGGATCGAAATCGATGCCGGGCGCGGTGGCGACGCCGGTCTCGCGCAGCAGCTTCTGGCAGAAAGCCAGGCTGTCATTCGTCAGATGGCTGATATCGGCATAGATATAGAAGGCGCCATCGGGCGGCGCGATGCTGGCGAGACCGAGCGCGGGCAGGGCGTCGAGCAGCAATTGCCGGTTGCGGCGATAGGTGTCGACATGGCCCTCAAGCTCATCGGTGCAGTCGAAGGCGGCAAGCCCCGCCTGCTGCGCCAGCACCGGTGGCGTCAGGAACAAATTGCCCATCCGCGCCCGCGCCGCGCCGATCAGATCGGCGGGCACGACGATCCAGTCCAGCCGCCAGCCGGCCATGCTGAAATATTTGGAGAAGCTGTTCACGATCACCGCGTCGGGGGCATATTCCAGCATCGACCGAGCCGGCTCGCCGAAGCTGAGGCCATGATAGATTTCGTCGGAGATGATGCGGATGCCGCGGTCGGCGCACACTTTGGCGATCGCCGCCAGTTCGTCGGCCGGGATGATCGTGCCGGTCGGGTTGGCCGGGCTGGCCAGGATCAGGCCGTCTGGCGCGGGATCGAGCGCAGCCAGCGCATCGGCGCTGATCTGATAGCGTTCGTCCGGGCCGCAGGCAATCTCGACCGGCTCCAGATAGAGGGCCTTGAGGGTATTACGATAGGCGACATAGCCGGGACGCGCGGTGGCGACGCGGGCGCCGGGCGCGAACAGGCTGGTGAGCGCCAGCACCAGGCCGGGCGAGGCGCCGCAGGTCAGCAGCACCTGTTCGGGGTCGACGGCGACATTGTGCCGGTCGGCATAGAGACGGGCGATCCGTTCCTTGAGCGCCGGGCTTTCCCAATAGCCCATCGGGTCGGTGTCGAGCACCTCATGCGCCAGCGCGATGGCGGCGGCCGGCGCGCCGGTCGAGGGCTGGCCGAACTCCATGTGCAGGATGGAGCGGCCCGCAGCCTTGAGGGCATGGGCCTCGCGGCTGATGGCGATGGCGTGGAACGGGTCGATTTGGGCAATCATGCCGGGTGCCTATTCTGTGCGGGCAACCATGTCCATGGCCGCTACGTTCTGTCTGGCATGAACCAGGCGCTGCTCACCGCCCTGCAATATTATGGTGCCGGCGCCGCCACCCTTGCGGCGCTGGTGGTGTCGCTGAACCTGGGGCGGCGGATTACCGGCTGGGCGTTCGTGCTGTTCGTCACCAGTTCGATCGCGCTGATCGCCTGGGGCTTTCTCGACACGGACAGCGAGGGCATCGGCTGGCAGAATGTCGCGCTATTGGCGATCAATGCGGTCGGGGTGTGGCGCTATCTGATCTCGAAACATGCGGTGCGCGACCGATAATCCTCCCCTGCAAGGGGAGGTGGCGCGCGCGAAGCGCGTGACGGAGGGGTGTTGCCCTATCGCAAACGGGATACCCCTCCACCATTTGCTGCGCACATGGTCCCCCTCCCCTTGCAGGGGAGGATGTTTTAGGATTCGCTGATCCACACCTCGACCGGCACCTTGTCCTGCAGCAGAGCCAGGCGGATCGGTAGCTCTTCGATCGGACCGCCGGCGAGCGCCTGGTCATAGACCGCCTTCTTGCCCGCGCCGCCGATCTGCAGGAAGATATGGCGGCTCTGCAGGATCGCATGCGCGGTCAGCGAAAGCCGCTGATGCGGGGCGACCGGCGGGGTGGCGGCGATGGTGTAGGCCTGGCTGGAAAGCCCTTCGATCAGTTCCTTGCCCTCAGGGAAGAGCGAAGCGGTATGGCCGTCATCGCCCATGCCAAGCAGGATGATGTCGAACGGCCAGGGCAGGGCGGCAAAGTCCGCCTCGACCGCGTTCTGGCCGGCATAGGCGTCGGCGGCGCCGTTCTTCATCGGCACGAAGCGGGCGGCGGCGGCCGGACCCTGGAGCAGGGTTTCGCGCACCAGCCGTTCGTTGCTGTCGGCGCTGACCGGATCGACCCAGCGTTCGTCAACCAAAGTGACGATCAGCTTCGTCCAGTCGAGCGGCACCTTCGACAGCGCTTCCAGCACCGGGCGGGGCGAACGACCGCCCGACACGGCCAGCGTCGCGACACCGCGTTCGGTGATGGCGTTCGACAACAGGGTGGCGATGCGGGCGGCGATATCGGTGGCAGCCTGTGCGCCGGTAGCAAAGATATGTTCGGTCGGCATGGCTCTCACTCGACGATTTCGGGAAGGGTGCAGATGTCGATCCATTGCGCCCCGGTCAAGGCGGCAAGCCGATCGGGCGTCAGTTCGACCGAGGCGGTGCGCGATCCGGCCGCCGGAAACACGGTGTCGAACGCCTGCAGCGAGACATCGCAATAGACGGGCAGGGCGCTGGCGAGGCCGAAGGGGCAGACGCCGCCGACCGGATGGCCGGTAATTGCCTCCACCTCATGTGCGCCCAGCATGCGCGGCTTAGCGCCTAGCACTGCCTTCGCCTTGCCATTGGACAGGCGGGCATCGCCGCGGGCGCAGACCAGCACGACCGTTTCGCCGACGCGCAGCGACAGCGTCTTGGCGATGCGCGCGGGTTCGACGCCCAGCGCGGCGGCCGCCTCGATCACCGTTGCAGTGCTGACGCCCTGGTCGATGATCGCCACATCGGGCGCCTGCGCGGCGAAGAAGGCGCGAACGCTGGCTTCGCTCATGCCTTCTGGATATCGCTGAGCTTGCGTTCCCAGGCGAGCGCATGGTCGACGATCTGGCCGAGGTCGGCATAGCGCGGCTGCCAGGGAAATTCCGCCATCAGCGCGCTATTGTCGGAAATCAGCGCATCGGGATCGCCCGCACGGCGCCCTTCCAACCGGCGCTCGATCGTCATGTTCGTGACCCGGTCGACCGCGTCCAGCACTTCGAGCACGGAGAAGCCCCGGCCATAGCCGCAATTGAGCATGTAATTGCGATCGGGGTGGGCGATCAGCGCTTCGAGCGCCAGCACATGGGCGGCGGCCAGATCGCTGACATGGATATAGTCGCGCACGCCGGTGCCGTCGGGCGTGGCGAAATCCGTGCCGAAGACGCTGACATGGCTGCGCTTGCCCAGTGCCGCCTCGACCGCGACCTTGATCAGGTGGGTGGCGCCGGCCGTCGACTGGCCGGTGCGGCCCTGCGGATCGGCGCCGGCGACGTTGAAATAGCGCAGCGCGCAGAAGTTCATGGCGTGGGCGGCGGCGACGTCGCGCAGCATATACTCCGTCATCAGCTTCGACATGCCATAGGGATTGATCGGTCGCTGCGGCGTCGTTTCCCTGACCGGGCTTTCCTCCGGTATGCCATAGGTGGCGGCGGTCGAGGAGAAGATGAAATGGGGCACACCGACGGCGACCACGCTCTCCAGCAGGTCGCGGGTCTTGGCGCTGTTATTGTTATAATATTTGAGCGGGTTCTCGACCGATTCCGGCACGACCACCGATCCGGCGAAATGCATGATCGCCTGGACGCCATGTTCGCGCAGCGTCGCCTGTACCAGCGCCTGGTCGGCAATGTCGCCCTGCACGAAGGGGACGTCCTGCGGCACGGCCCAGCGGAAGCCGGTGACCAGATTGTCGATCACCACCACGCCATAGCCGGCATCCTTCAGCGCCAGCACCGCATGGCTGCCGATATAGCCGGCGCCGCCCGTGACCAGAACCGTTGGCTTGCTCATAAAGAAAAGGTCTCCCCGAATATGTCCGGGGAGACCTAATACAGAAGCGTTACGATTTACAAATCGCTCATGCTGCAGCGCGAGACGGAACGGGGCGATAGAAGGTCGCGCCGTTGGCCGCCATTTCCCGCAGCTGCGCCGTGGGGGCAAAGCGCGGGCCATGGGCGGCGGCCAGCCGGTCCAGCACGGCCACGACATGGGCGATGCCGACCGTGTCCATATGGCTGAACGGACCGCCGGTATAGGGCGCGAAGCCCCAGCCGAAGATCGCGCCGATGTCGCCATCTTCCGGCGTTTCCAGCACGCCTTCCTCGAAGCAGCGGGCGCATTCGATCAGCTGGCGATAGAGGAGCCGTTCCTTGACTTCCTCGACGTCCGGCTGGGCGTCGGCGCGCGGGAACAGATCGCCCAGCACCGGCGAGAGATGCTTCTTGCCGCCCTCGGGATAGTCGTACCAGCCCTTGCCATTCTTGCGGCCCAGGCGATCGGCCTCGACCATCTTGAGCATGATGTCGTCCGACCCCTGGGGGACATAGGCGTCGCCCAGCTCCTTCTTGGCGGCGGTCATGATCTTGACGCCCAGTTCGATCGACACTTCGTCGCTGACCGCCAGCGGGCCGGTCGGCATGCCAAGCTGCTTGCCGGCATTTTCGATGAGCGCCGGATTGATGCCTTCGCCGACCATCTCCGCGCCTTCCTGCACATAGGTGCCGAAGCTGCGCGAGGTGTAGAAGCCGCGGCTGTCATGGACGACGATCGGCGTCTTCTTGATCTGGGCAACGAAGTCGAGCGCCTTGGCGATCGCGGCCGGGCCGGTCTTTTCACCCAGGATGATCTCGACCAGCGGCATCTTCTCGACCGGCGAGAAGAAGTGGACGCCGATGAAATTCTCGGGCTTGGACCAGGCATTGGCGAGCTTGGTGATCGGCAGGGTCGAGGTGTTGGAACCGAAGATGGTGTCGGCGCCCAGCACGGCTTCGACCTGCTTGGTCACTTCCGCCTTGATGCTCACATCCTCGAACACGGCTTCGATCACGAAGTCGGCGCCGGCGAGTGCGGCATAGTCGGTGGTCGGGGTAACGCGGGCCAGGGTGGCGGCCATCTTCTCGGGCGTCATGCCACGGCCCAGCCGCTTGGCCAGCACCGCCTCGACATGGGCCTTGCCCTTTTCGGCATAGGCCTGGTCGCGGTCGAACAGCACGACGTCCATCCCGGCCTGCGCTGCGACGGTGGCGATGCCCGCGCCCATCATGCCGGCACCCAGCATGGCGAGCTTGGTCGTCGGCGCCTTGGGCTCGTCCTTGGGACGACGTGCGCCGCGCTCGGCCGCCTGCTTGTTGACGAACAGGGTGCGGATCATGTTCGACGCCTGCGGATCGGCGGCGACCTTGGCGAAATATTTGCTTTCGATCCGGATCGCCCGGTCCATCGGCAGAGTGATGCCCTCATAGACCGCCGACAGCAGGGCGATCGGCGCGTTCATGTTGCGCTGGGTCTGTTTCAGCGTCATCGGCAGGGCGCCGGCCATGGTCTGGACGAAGGCGGGGTTGAAGCCGCCGGCGCCGCCCGGAACCTTGAAGCCCTTGACGTCCCAGGGCTGGGTGCTTGCGCTCGGGTTTGCCTTGACCCAGTCCTTGGCGGCGGCGAGCGCCGTGCCCTGCGGCACCACGCCGTCGACGACCTTCAGCATCGCGGCTTCGGCTGGGCGGAACAGTTTGCCCTGCAGCATGTACATCAGCGACGCCTGCACGCCCATGATGCGCGGCAGGCGCTGCGATCCGCCGCCGCCGGGGAACAGGCCGATCAGGATTTCGGGCAGGCCGAGCTGGGTCTTGGGGCTGTCGCCGACGAAGCGGCGATGGCAGGCCAGCGCCAGTTCGAAGCCGCCGCCGACGCAGGTGCCCTCGATCGCGCAAGCGACCGGCTTGCCGGCGGTTTCCAGGCGACGGAACAGCTGGTTCAGCACGAACACATTGTCGAAGATCGCGGTGGGGGCGGGGCGCTGTCCATCGGCGCTGGCGAGCATCGACCCGAAATATTTGAGGTCCATGCCGGCCATGAAGCCGCTGTCCTTGCCCGATGCGATGACCGCGCCCTTGATGCCCTCTTCCGACGCGATGCGGGTGATGGCGGCGTCAAGGTCGGTCAGGAAGTCGGGGCCGATGACGTTCATCGACTGGCCGGGCACGTCGATCGTCAGGGTGGCGATGCCGTCGGCATCGATGTCGAAGCGGATGGTTTCCATGTGTGTCTCTCCTAAGTCCGCCGCTTACACGCGCTCGATGATGATGCCGGTGCCCATGCCCGCGCCGACGCACAGGTTGATGAGCGCGGTGCCCTTGCCCGAGCGTTCCAGCTCGTCGAGCGCGGTGCCCAGCACCATGGCGCCGGTGGCGCCCAGCGGATGGCCCATGGCGATCGCACCGCCATTGACGTTGATCTTGCTATGGTCGAGGTTCATCGCCTGCATGTAGCGCAGCACGACCGAGGCGAAGGCTTCGTTCAGTTCCCACAGGTCGATGTCGGCGGTGGTCATGCCGGCGCGGGCCAGCAACTTGCCCGCGACAAATTCCGGGCCGGTCAGCATGATCAGCGGTTCCGAGCCGATCGAGGCCATCGCCTTGATCTTCGCGCGCGGCTTCAGGCCGTATTTCTCGCCGATTTCCTTGTTGCCGACCAGCACGGCGGCGGCGCCGTCGACGATGCCGCTGCTGTTGCCGGCGTGATGGACATGGTTGACCTTTTCCAGCTCGGGATAGCGCAGCAGGGCAACGGTGTCGAAGCCGGGCATGTCTTCGCCCAGCGCCTGGAAGCTGGGCTTCAGGCTGCCCAGCGACTGCATCGTCGCGTCGGGGCGCATATGTTCGTCATGGTCGAGCGCGATGCCGCCGATCACGTCGCGGACCGGCACGATCGACTTCTTGAAACGGCCTTCGTCCCAGGCGGCCTTGGCGCGGCGCTGGCTCTCGACGGCATAGGCGTCGACATCGTCGCGGCTGATGCCGAACTTGGTGGCGATCACGTCGGCGCCGATGCCCTGGGGCGCGAAATAGGTCTTGTAGGCGACCGCCGGGTCCATCGCCCAGGCGCCGCCGTCCGATGCCATCGGCACGCGGCTCATCGATTCGACACCACCGCCGATCGCGAACATCGCTTCGCCCGAATGGACCTTGGCCGCGGCCATGTTGACCGCTTCCAGGCCCGATGCGCAGAAACGGTTGATCTGCACGCCCGGCACGGTCTGGGCATAATCGGCGTTGAGCACGGCGACGCGCGCGATGTCCGCGCCCTGTTCGCCCACGGGGCTGACGCAGCCCAGGATCACGTCGTCGACGTCGGCAGTGTCGATCTGGGTGCGGTCGCGCACCGCTTCGAGCATCTGCGTCGCAAGCTGGATGGGGGGGATGTCGTGGAGCGAACCGTCGCTCTTGCCCCGGCCACGGGGCGTGCGGACGGCGTCGTAGATATAGGCTTCCATGGTTCCTTTTCCCTCTCCGTTGGCGGCTTTTGGCGCACCGGAAGTGGCCCTGAATGTATTTACGTTTACGTAAAGTGCAAGCCTGAAATGGTCGGTTTCCGTCGACATGGCCTTGCCGTAAGGTCAGATGCGGGCCTGATGTGGGGCGCGATTGCAGCGGGACAAGCATCAGGTGAAGATTGCGGTTCTTTCCGACATTCATGGCAATATCGATGCGCTCGACGCCGTGCTGGCGGATGTGGCCGCACGCAATGTCGATCTATGTGTCAATCTTGGTGACATCCTGTCGGGGCCGCTCTTCCCCTGCGAGACCGCCGATCGGCTGATGGCGATGGATATGCCGACGATCCGGGGCAATCATGAGCGGCAATTGCTGACGCTGGCGCCCGACCGGATGGGCGCGTCGGACCGGGCGACCCATGATCTGCTGGCGCCGCGCCATCGCGACTGGATCGCCACCTTGCCCGAGACGCTGTGGCTGACGGACGAGATATTGATGGTCCATGGCACGCCGGGCAACGACATCGATTATTGGCTGGAAACGGTCGAACCGACCGGGCTGCGCGCGGCGACCGAGGCGGAGATCGAGGCGCGGGCAGGGGGCGTCGTCGCGCCGCTGATCCTGTGCGGCCATACCCATGTGCCGCGCATCCATCGTCGCGCCGAGGGTGGGCTGATCGTCAATCCGGGCAGCGTCGGCCTGCCGGCCTATGACGATGATCGGCCCTGGCCGCACATGGTGGAGACCGGATCGCCCGAGGCCCGTTATGCACTGATCGAGTGGACGGCCGACGGCTGGCACGCGGAGATCGTCCTGGTCACCTATGATGCCGAACGCGCCGCCGCCACGGCCGACGCACGGGGGCGGCCCGACTGGGCACGGGCACTGCGTACCGGACGGATGTGAACCAAAGGCCGAGTCGCGGGTTTGACCGACGTTCCTAAATCCGCTTGATGGTTTTCGTGCCTGACACCGAGTCCCCCCAGCCGTCCTCGCCCTTTGCCATTCCCATCTTCCGCGCGATCTGGATCGCGAGCCTGGCGTCCAATTTCGGCGGGCTGATCCAGTCGGTCGGTGCGGCCTGGATGATGACCTCGCTGTCCGCCTCGCCGGTGCTGGTGGCGCTGGTGCCGGCGTCGACGACGCTGCCGATCATGCTGTTCTCGCTCTGGGCCGGCGCGGTCGCCGACAATCTGGATCGGCGCAAGGTGATGATGGCCTGCCAGCTGTTCATGCTGCTGGTGTCGACTGCCCTTGCGCTGGTCGCCTGGCTCGGCGCGCTGACGCCCTGGACGCTGCTGGGCTTTACCTTCCTGATCGGCTGCGCGACCGCGGTGAACGGCCCGGCCTGGCAGGCATCGGTCGGCGACATGGTGCCGCGGAGCGTGCTGCCCAGTGCCGTCGCTATGAACAGCATGGGCTTCAACCTCGCCCGCAGCACTGGTCCGGCACTGGGCGGCGTGATCGTCGCGGCGGCGGGCGCGGCGGCGGCGTTCCTGGCCAATGCGGTCAGCTATATCGGCCTGGTCGCGGTGCTGGCGCGCTGGCGGCCGGAATTGCCGCCCAAGCTGCTGCCGCGCGAGCGGCTGGGCATCGCGATGTGGGCCGGTGTGAGCTATGTCTCGATGTCGCCCAAGATCCAGCTCGTGCTGCTGCGCGGCGGTGCCTTCGGCATCGGTGCCAGCGCGGTGTCGGCGCTGATGCCGCTGGTGGCGCGCGATGTGCTGGGCGGTGGCGCGCTGACCTTCGGCCTTACCAGCGGCGCCTTCGGCGTCGGTGCGGTGGCCGGGGCGCTGTCCACCCGGCGGCTGCGCGCGCGCTTCTCGATCGAGGCGATCGTGCGGTCCGCCGCCCTGTCGCTGGCGGCGGGCACGGCGATCACCGCCATGTCGGGCTATCTGGCGCTGGCTTTGCTTGGCTATCTGCTCGCCGGGGCGGGCTGGGTCATGGCGCTGTCGACCTTCAACGTATCGGTCCAGATGTCGGCGCCGCGCTGGGTCGTCGCCCGCGCCGTCGCCATCTATCAGATGACGGCGTTCGGTGGCATGGCGATCGGCGCCTGGCTGTTCGGCAATCTGGCCGAGGATCATGGCGTGGTGGACGCCCTCTATGCCTCCGCCGCGGTGCAACTGGTCGCTGCGCTGATCGGCTTCGTTCGTCCGCTGCCGCAGATCGGCGATGACAATCTCGATCTCCAGAACCGCTGGCGCGAGCCGGAGACGGCCGTTCCGGTCGAGCCGCGCAGTGGCCCGGTGGTCATCACCATCGAATATCGCATTCCGGTGGGGTCGGTCGTCCCCTTCCTCAGCGCGATGAGCGAGCGCCGCCGCATTCGCAAGCGCGATGGCGCGCATGGATGGTCGCTGATGCGCGACCTGGGCGATCCGGAACTCTGGGTCGAGCGCTATCATGTGTCGACCTGGCTCGACTATGTCCGCCACAATCAGCGGCGCACCATCGCCGACATCACCAACAGCGACACGATCCACGCGCTGCACAGCGGCGGCAAGCCGCCAGTGGTGCATCGCATGCTGGAACGCCAGACCGGCTCGCTGCCGCTCAGTCGTGCCCCTGATCCGCGGGAAATGGGCGACGGTCTGACCGATCCGACGCGATCGACCTGAAGCGGGGCAAGGCAAAGCGGCTTCGCCTGCCCCTTTTGGGCCTCAGGTCGGTGTCACCGGGGGGCGGCCAAGATCCTCCGGCGTATCGATGTCGTGCAGCACATTGCCGATCGTCTCGATCTGGATGCCGTGGCTCAGCAGCGCGCGGGCGCCCTGGTCCCCTTTAAGTGCCAGCAGTTCGGGGAAATGCTTGCGGCCGATGAAGGCGGGCGGGGAGGAAGAGAAGCCGTCGGTGCTGGCGACGACCGATCTTATGTCCTCGGCCGCCATGCAGAGATGGTTATAATGGGTCTGCGGCACGTCGGGCATGTCGGCCAGGCAGATCAGGATGCCGCGCACCTTGCGCTTGTCCATCACATGCTCGACCGCGAGCCGGATACTGCTCGAAAGGCCATCCTCGGGCCGTTCGTTGACGATGATATCAAAGCCGCGCCGGTCAAGCTTGCGATGCAATATCGGCGCAAATTCGACCGGTCGCACGACGGCGACCAGCTCGGCAAAGGCCATGGAGGCGATGGTTTCCAGCGTATGCGCGGCAACCGGCTTGCCGCGCAGGTCGGCCATCAGCTTGTCTTCCTCGCCGAAGCGGGTCGACATGCCGGCTGCCAGAAGGACGGCGGCGATGCGTTCAGTGCGCATGATCTTGCGATTGTAATGACATTTTTATGTGGTGCGTTCCCGTTAGACTGTGATTTGCCACCACAGCGATGTTGTGTCCAGCCGGGGCAAAAGGGCTGGTCAGACGGGCACGCAGTCGCCATATGCCGGGGCCAACAATTATGGAGTGGCCCAGTTCATGGCATATGATCCCGATGCGGAAACCGTAGGCGAAGGCTCGAAGGAGCCGGTCCCGGCCGAAGTGTCGGAGGCGATCCGCACCCTCATCCGCTGGTCGGGCGATGTGCCTGAGCGGGAGGGGCTGATGGAAACGCCCGAGCGGGTGGCGCGCGCCTGGCGCGAATATTGCCGCGGCTATAATGATGATCCGGCCTATCATCTCTCGCGCATCTTCCACGAGGTGGGCGGCTATGACGATGTCGTGCTGCTGAAGGACATTCCGTTCCAGTCGCATTGCGAACATCATATGGCGCCGATCGTCGGGCGCGCGCACATCGCCTATCTGCCGGGCGACTATGTGGTCGGCATTTCCAAGCTGGCCCGTGTGCTGCACGCCTATGCCAACCGGCTGCAGGTGCAGGAACGGCTGACCTCCGAAGTCGCCAACTGCATCTGGGAAAATCTCAAGCCCCAGGGCGTCGCCGTGGTGATCGAGGCGACCCATGGCTGCATGACCGGCCGCGGCGTGCGCACCCCCAATGTCATCATGAAGACCAGCCGCATGCTCGGCGTCTTCCGCGACGATGAAAAGTCGCGCGAGGAAGTGCTGAAGCTCATCGCCTCGTGAATGATGTGACCGGAGAGGGGGAGGGCGCCGAGCCCGCCTATCGCCCGATCGGCGGCGCGAAGAAGGATGCCGGGCCGACCGGCCCCTTGCCGCTGGCCTCGCGCCGGCTGGCGCTGGTGACCGGCGGCCATCGCCGGCTGGGCGGGATCATTTCGGCGGCGCTGGCGCAGGCCGGCTATTCGCTCGCCATCCATGGCAGCCATGACACGCGGCTGGACTCTCATCTGGCGATCGCGCTGGAAGAAAATGGCGCCGAGTGGGAGGGGTTCGTCGTCGACTTTGCCGATCCCGAAGCGGCCGAGGAGCTGGTCGCGCAGGTTGCCGAACGGTTCGGTCGGCCGCCAGACCTGCTGGTCAACAGTGCTGCAATCTTCGGCCAGGACCGGATCGACAGTGTCACCGCCGACGATCTGATGCGCCATTATGCGGTCAATTGCGCCGCGCCCGCGATGCTGACCAAGGCGTTCGCGACCGTTCCGGCCGGGACGGGTGATCGCTGCATCGTCAATATCCTCGACCAGCGGATCGACCATCCCCATGGCGATCAGTTGGCCTATACGTTGTCCAAGCTGGCGCTGGCCGGCCTGACGAAGACGGCGGCCAGCAGCCTGGCGCCGCAGGTGCGGGTCAATGCGGTGGCACCCGGCCTCACCATCGCCACGCCCGACTATGATGCGGAACAGATGGCGCGGCTGGAGCAACTGATGCCGCTCGGCCGGCTGCCGCAGGCGGAGCAGATCGCGCAGGCCGTTCTCTATCTGGCCGGCGCGACGGCGGTGACGGGCCAGACCCTCTATGTCGATGGCGGCGCCCATATGCGCAGCTATGATCAGGATTTCATGCATCTTTGCCGATAGGATCGGCAAAATCGCCGCGCCGCAAAGGCTGGCGATCCGTTTTTGGCCGACATAGATCGGCGCTGACAGCTTAGGGAGACGGCAATGGCATATGAAACGATCCTGGTGGAACAGCAGGGCGCGGTGACGCTCATCACGCTCAACCGGCCGCAGGCGCTCAATGCGCTCAACAGCCAGGTGCTCGCGGATCTGGGCGCGGCCTTTGCCGCCTATGATGCCGACCCGACCCAGCATTGTGCGGTGCTGACCGGCAGCGAAAAGGCCTTTGCCGCCGGCGCCGACATCAAGGAGATGGTCAACAAGGAAGCGGCCGATTTCTTCCTGCAGGATTTCTTCTCCGACTGGCAGACCAAGGTGGTCGCCACTCGCAAGCCGTGGATCGCGGCGGTTGCTGGCTTTGCGCTGGGCGGCGGCTGCGAATTGGCGATGATGGCCGACTTCATCCTGGCGGCTGATACCGCCAAGTTTGGCCAGCCCGAGGTGAAGCTGGGCGTGGCGCCGGGCATGGGCGGTTCGCAGCGGCTGACCCGCGCCGTGGGCAAGGCCAAGGCGATGGAAATGTGCCTGACCGGCCGGATGATGGGCGCTGAGGAGGCCGAGTGCGCCGGTCTGGTCGCGCGGATCGTGCCGGCGGCCGAGTTGCTGGACGACGCGCTCAAGACCGCCGCCGCGATCGCGGCGATGCCGCCGATGGCGGCGATGGTGAACAAGGAAATGGTCAATATCGCGTTCGAGACCAATCTGGCCCAGGGCATTTTGACCGAGCGCCGCCTGTTCCAGATCCTGACCGCGACGCAGGACAAGAAGGAAGGCATGACCGCCTTCGTCGAGAAGCGTCCGGGCGTCTGGAAGGGGCGCTGAGGGATACTTCTTCGAAAAGAAGAGGGCATGCAATTTTTGATCCTCCCCAGGCCAGGCCTGGGGAGGATTTTTTGTGCGCGCGTGCGAGGAAGCGGGCATTGATTGCGAAATCTCAACGCTTTGAAGCGCCTCGTTCCGCTTGAGAAATCATCATAAGCGCGTGGTGGATTTTCCCGAAGGGCTCGTTTCAGATGACAAATGGATGACATGGCTGCGCTCGCCCGAACGGATGATCGACAGGCCAGGGTCCGGAGAGGAACGGCGCGATAGCCCGAAGGGGCGGGCGCTCCTGATTGGCGCGAACTGCCCTTTTGCAGGGCCTACAGGGAGCCTCTATGCCTTCGATTTCGTCCGTTCGTCGCGTGTCTCGCGCTGCGCTGCTGCTTGCCTGCTGCGCGGGTGCCTTATCCACTGCCGCCTTTGCGCAGGAGGCTGCTCCAACGGACGAAAATGACAGCATCACCGTGACCGGTCGTCGTATCTCGCAATCGGCCGAAGCCATCGGCGAGGACAAGGTCAGCAATGTCGTCGCGGTGACGCGTGAGGCGCTGCTGTCGGCGCCATCGGGTATTTCGGGCCTCAAGATGCTGGAGCAGCTGCCCGGCTTCAACGTGCAGACCGATGGCGCGCTGGGCCTTTATGAATTTGGTAACAGCGTGCAGACCCGCGCCTTCAACCTGGACCAGATCGGCTTCGTGGTCGACGGCATTCCGACCGGCCGCAGCGACGCCTTTGGCGGCAGCCCGGTCTTCCGCTATGTCGACAATGAAAATCTGGGCGTGGTGGAAGCGGCCGTGGGCGCCGGTGATGTCGGCCTGCCCAGCTACTCCACGCTTGGCCCGGTGGTGCAGTATAACAGCATCAAGCCGCAGGAAGAGATGGGTCTGTTCGTGTCGCAGAGCTTTGGCGACTTCAACATGAAGCGCACCTTCATCCGCGCCAGCACCGGTCAGGTGGGGCCGTTCCGGGCCTATGTCAGCCGCACCAAGCTGGACACCGATCTGTGGCGTGGCGACGGCACGGTCGACCGCGAACATTGGGAAGGCATGCTCCACGCCGATCTTGGCGGGGACAGCTGGGCGCGGTTCAAGTTCGTGTCGAACAAGTTCAACGACTTCGACTCCCCATCGCTCAGCCGCAGCCAGTATCTGACCGGCACCGATGTGGGTGGTAAGAGCGGCCGGGATCGCGGCTATATCTCGGTCGTGCCCAACACGACGCCTGGCTTCGCGCCGGTTCCGGGCGGCCCGGCCTATAGCAACGCCAACTATGCCTATACCAATACGCTGGCGATCAATGTGCGCGACGACAAACTTTATGGCGGTACCGTCCATGCCGGCATCGCCGATGGCGTCTGGGCCGAAGCGACCGCCTATTATGAAGACAAGGGCGGTTATGGCGTGTCGCCGGACACCTATGCCAACAGCTTGCTGCAATATCAGCGGCAGTCGGCCGCCGGCATTGCCCTGTTCGCGCCGAAGGGAACGCAATATGGTCTGTCGACGGTGGGTGGCGACCGCTATGGTCTGACCAGCAAGCTGCACTGGGAAATCGGCGCGCATACGCTGGAAGTGGGCCTTTGGGGCGAAGTCGATACCTATAATCGCACCCAGGCGCGCTACAACACGACGGACGGTTCGCCCGCCAGCGCGCCCAATCTGGATGAACTGGTCTATGTTCGCCGCGATTACCAGAGCCAGCGCAACACGACCCAGGCGTTCCTGAAGGATCGCGTCGCTCTGCTGGACGACAGGCTGATCTTCGACCTGGGCATCAAGGCGCTGAACATCGATTATCGCTATGGCGGCTATCGCGATTTCAACGATTATTATCGTGCCGGTGCGACGGCGGGATCCTGGGTGCCGGGCTGGGGGCCGCAGCAATTGCGCACCAGCTACAGCGATGGTTTCCTGCCGATGGCGGGTGTCCTCTACAAGTTCGACAATCAGAGCCAGTTCTTCGCATCCTATGCGGAGAATATGGCCCTGCCCAAGGGGCTGGACGATGTCTTTTCGGTGTCGCTGAACAGCAGCCCGGCGGGCGTGCCCGCGCCGGCACCGGAACGGTCGCAGAATTTCGAAGCCGGCGTCCGCACCAATCAGGGCGAATTTTACGCGTCCTATGCGGTCTATTACACCAAGTTCAAGAACCGCATCCAGTCGATCGGGTCGATCCTGCCGGGCACGACCAACGTCATCGAAACCTTCTATCAGAATGTCGGCCGGGTTTCCGCCTATGGTGCCGAATTCAGCGGCACCTACAAGCCGCGCTTCCTGAATGGCCTGGCCTATTTCAACCTGAACGCGACCTATAATATCGCGAAGTTCAAGGATGATATCGTCACGGCCGCGACCACATACCGGACCGACGGAAAATATATTCCCGACAGCGCCAAATGGATCGTCAATGGCGGCGTGACCATCGAGCCGGCGAGCTGGCTGGTGGGCAATATCAGCGGCAAATATACGTCGCGTCGCTGGTCGACCTTCGACAATTCGGCCGGGTCGAGCGTCAAGGGTTTCACCGTGTTCAGCGCCTATGTCGACATTGGCGATGGCATCACGCTGGGCCCGGTCAAGGGGGTCAAGGCACGCTTCAACCTCGACAATATCTTCGACAAGGACACGCTGTCCTATATCTCGCCGGCGGTGACGGGCGACGGCAATTTCCGGCCGCTGTCCCCACGGACCTTCCAGTTCACCATTTCGGGCGAGATCTGATGCGGAATGCTTATCTGATGGGGGCAGCGCTGATCGCGCTGCTCCCGATTGCGGCGCAGGCCCAGCCAAAAACCGTGTCGAAACAGGTCTATCAGCTGCACCAGAAGCTGATCACGCTCGACAGCCATCTTGATACACCGGCATCGCTCGACCTGCCCGACTGGTCGATCGACGAGGAGCATGGCGTCCATAGCGACTATACCCAGGTCGACCTGCCGCGGATGAAGAAGGGCGGCCTGGACGGCGGTTTCTGGGCGATCTATACCGGGCAGGGGCCGCTGACGATCGAGGGCTTTCGCAAGGCGCGCGATTTCGCGCTGCTGCGCGGCATGTCGATCCGATCGATGGTGGCGGCCGACCCCGACAATTTCACGCTGGCGCTGGAGGCGAAGGACGCGGCGCCGATCGCCGCGGCGGGCAAGCGTATCGTCTATATGTCGATCGAAAATGCCTATCCGCTGGGCGAGGATGTCTCGCTGATCAAGACATTCTACGACATGGGCGTGCGCGTGTCGGGTTTTGCCCATTTCGCGCATAACCAGTTTGCCGACAGCTCGACCGATCCGTCAAAGAAGCCGCGCTATGGCGGCCTCAGCCCGCTCGGCAAGGAATTGCTGAAGGAAATGAACCGCCTCGGCATCGTACCCGACGCCTCGCACAGCTCAGACCAGGTGCTGGACGATCTGCTGGCGCTGTCGACCACGCCGGTGCTGCTGACCCATTCGGGTTGCAAGGCCATCTATGACCATCCGCGCAACATCGATGACGAACATCTGAAGGCGCTGGCGGCCAAGGGCGGCGTGATCCAGATGAACGCCTATGGCGCCTATCTGCGCGCATCCAAGCCCAATCCGGAACGGCAGAAGGCGCTGATGGCGCTCTACAGCCAGATGCGGGAAGATGCGAAGATATCGCCCGAGGCGCGGGCCGCGATGCTCGCCAAGCGGCAGGAGATCGACCGACTCTATCCCGACACCGACCGGCCGACGTTCGACGATTTCATGGCGCATATGCTGCATGCGCTGAAGGTCGTCGGCCCCGATCATGTCGGCATCGGCCTCGATTGGGACGGTGGCGGCGGGGTCGTCGGCATGGAGGATGTGGTCGATCTGCCCAAGATCACCGACGCCCTGCTGAAGGCCGGTTATAGCGAGGCTGACGTACAGAAAATCTGGTCCGGCAATGTGCTGCGCGTGCTGGCCGCTGCCGAGGCGGGCAAGCAGAAATAAGGACTTGTGCCGGACCGGCCGTTGCTGGTCCGGCATGAAATCTTGTTAAGCCAATCGACGGGGGCGTTCCGGCCCGCTAAGGGGAGTCGGCACCAGAAAGGAGCGGTCGCATTTCGCCCATGCAGCACAAGCCGAAGCGCAGCCGGGCAATCGCCCTGCCAAACAGCGAGTTTCGCGCCCGCGCCACCGAATATCTCGATTTCCTCGCCGCCTGGGTGAAGAAGCCCCGGCAGACCGCCTCGGTCGTGCCCAGCAGTCGCTATCTGGCGCGACTGATGGTGGCCGACATCGATCCGCAGGGCGGCCGCGTGCTGGAACTGGGCGGGGGCACCGGCGTCTTCACCCGCGCCATCCTGGAAACGGGACTGGCCGCCGACAGGCTGGAGGTGGTGGAGATCAATCCCGCCTTCGCGCGCGGGCTGCGTCGTCATTTTCCCCATGTATCGATCCTGGAGACGCCGGCGCAGATCGTCTCTGTCGCGGCCGCCGGTGGCCCCGGCGACTATCAGACCGTGGTCAGCGGCCTGCCGCTGCTGGCGATGGACCGGGCGATGCACATCGACATATTGTCCGAAGCCTTCCGCATGCTGAAGCCGGGCGGCAGCCTGGTGCAGTTCACCTATTCGACACGGCCGCCGGTCAGCCGTGCGGTGCTGGACCAGCTGGGCCTGGAAGTTGTCCGCGCCGGCCATACGGTGCGCAATTTCCCGCCGGCAACCGTCTTCCGCTTCACCCGACGGGGCGAATGATCGGGGCAAGAGAAAAGGGCCGCATCGGATGATGCGGCCCTTCCTGTTTCTGCCTCAGTAGAAGGCGCCGTAGACGACATCGACCACGCGGCGCGACCGGACCTCGACCAGCAGCAGGTCGGGGCCATAGCGGATCCAGCGATAGCCATAGGGCGGCGCGCCCAGGCCCAGGCGCCAATAGTCATTGTAATAATAATAGCTGGAGAAGAAGACCGCCGGCAGGAACAGGCCGACCGTCCAGCGGCGATAGCGATAGCCATGGGGATAGCGGAAGGCCGGGCCGGGGATCGGCCGGAAATTGGGCGGACGGCCGGCGCCGGGGCGATGCGGCTGGCCTGGCCGTGGTGGCTGGACGCCGGGACCACCGGGACGGGGCGGCTGCGGTGAAGGGCCACCCGGTCGGGGTGGTTGAACCGCCGGTCCACCTGGCTGGCCCGGACCGGGCGAAGGCTGTCCGGGGCGGGGCGGTTGCGGGCGAGAGGCACCGGGCCGGGACGGCTGTGTCGACGGACCGCCGGGGCGTGAGGGGGCGGGGGCAGGGCGCGTGGACGGAGATGGTCGGGCGCCGCCATTGCCGGACGGCGGTCGGCCGCCTTGCTGGGCAATGGCGATATCGGGAACGACGATCAACGCGATCGAAAGATAGAGAACTGCCTTTTTCATAGCCTTCTCCACATGGTGGAGCGTTAAGCCTATGCCCGCGCTTCACCGGCTTCAATCTTTTTCCAATATGTTGCCCGGCTTCGCTATTTGCCGCGCTGCCGGTTGCATGGCGCGGTCCGCCTCCTATCTTGCCGACACAAGGAAAGGGGGCGCTGCCGCATGGCATCCATCATCGAAATCAAGGGCCTGACGAAAAGCTATGCGTCGGGCTTTCAGGCGCTCAAGGGCGTCGACCTGAATATCGAGGAGGGCGAGATTTTCGCGCTGCTCGGCCCCAATGGCGCGGGCAAGACGACGATGATCTCGATCATCTGCGCCAATGTCCGCCCCTCTGGCGGCACCGTGACGGTCGCCGGCCATGACATCATCCGCGACTATCGCGGCGCGCGCGCGGCGATCGGCCTGGTGCCGCAGGAACTCAATACCGATCAGTTCGAGCGGGTGATCGACACCGTCACCTTCAGCCGGGGCCTCTTTGGCAAGCCGCGCAACGACGCCTATGTCGAAAAGGTGCTGCGCGACCTGTCGCTATGGGACAAGCGCCACAACAAGATCCGCGAACTGTCCGGCGGCATGAAGCGCCGGGTTATGATCGCCAAGGCGCTGAGCCATGAGCCGCGCGTGCTGTTCCTGGACGAGCCGACCGCCGGCGTCGACGTCGAACTGCGCCGTGACATGTGGAAGCTGATCGGCGAACTGCGCCAGACCGGCGTCACCATAATCCTAACCACCCATTATATCGAGGAAGCCGAGGAGATGGCCGACCGGGTGGGCGTCATCAACCATGGCCAGTTGATGCTGGTCGAGGACAAGACCGCGCTGATGGAGAAGCTGGGCAAGAAGACGCTGTCGATCATGCTGGCCGAGCCGATCGAGGCGCTGCCGCCCGAACTGGCCGACTGGGATGTGGCGCTGAAGGCGCAGGGGCAGGAGATCGAATATCTGTTCGACACCCGCGCTGAACGCACCGGCGTCTCCTCGCTGCTGCGCAAGCTGGGCGATCTCGGTATCGGCTACAAGGATCTCAAGACGCGGCAGAGCAGCCTGGAGGATATTTTCGTGAGCCTGGTCCATCAGGAGAAAGCGGCATGAACGGCCCCAATCTGCGCGCGGTCGCCGCCATCTACAAGTTCGAGCTGCACCGGTTCCGGCGCACCTGGCTGACCGGCCTGCTGGTGCCGGTCATCACCACCTCTCTCTATTTCATCGTGTTTGGCGGGGCGATCGGCTCGCGCATGACGCAGATTGACGGCATTCCCTATGCCGCCTTCATCGTGCCGGGCCTCATCATGATGTCGATGTTCACGGAGAGCATCTTCAACGCCAGCTTCGGCATCTACATGCCCAAGTTCACCGGCACCATCTATGAGCTGCTGTCGGCGCCGGTGTCGGCGATGGAGACGGTGATCGCCTATGTCGGGGCGGCGGCCACCAAGGCGCTGATCGTCGGCTTCATCATCTTTGCCACGGCCCATCTGTTCGTCGATTTGCCGGTCGCCCATCCCTTTGCCATGGTCGGCTTCATGCTGCTGATCGCGGTGAGCTTCTGCCTGTTCGGCTTCATCCTGGGCATCTGGGCGCAGGGGTTCGAGCAGTTGCAGGTGATCCCGCTGCTGATCATCACGCCGATGACCTTCCTGGGCGGGGCCTTCTACTCGATCCACATGCTGGCCGAGCCGTGGCGCACCATCACCCTGTTCAATCCGATCGTCTATTTGATCTCGGGCTTCCGCTGGACCTTCTTCGGCAAGGGTGATGTCGGGATCGAGTTCAGTCTTTTGTTCGTGGGGGGCATGCTGGCGGTATGCCTCGGCATCATCGCCTGGGTGTTCCGCACCGGCTATCGGCTGAAGAAGTAACGATAAAAGAAAAGGGCGGCCAATGGCCGCCCTTCTTAATTCGGGTCGATGCGATGCCAGTGCCGGTCAGGCGGCGGCGCTCTGCGGATCGACCGCGAACAGGGTCACGCCCTTATATTTGTCGTCGCCCTGGTCATAGAGGCCGTGCATCGCCTCGAACGTCTCGTCGAGGATCTCGACGTCGCTCAGGCCCGCCAGCTTGAACGTGCCCAGCTTCAGCTCGCGCGGCGGGCGGCCGTCGCGGTCCGTGGTCACGGCGTCCATGAACATCTCGTCATGGCGCGTGTAGAGGATGTGCGGGGCCAACGTGACGACCATCTTGTTATAGGTCGCCTTGAGGCACTTCTGAAGCGCGATCGCTTCGAAGATAGGGGTCGGAGAGTCCATGATGGGCCGCCCATATCAAGAAACACGGCCCCGTTTCAATTGCTTTGTGCGTCGCACCATGTGCCTGCCGTGCAACCGGCCGGATTTTTACGACGAATTGTGCGGCCGTTTTCCTAGCGCAGAACCAGCCCGAGCCGGTCGCGCAGCGACCAGCGCGCGATCAGCAGGATCGCCACCGTGCCGAGGCCCGCAGCCAGGCCGAACCAGATGCCCACGCCATGCAGCCCCATCGGGAAAGCGAGCAGGGCGCCGACGCCGATACCGATGATCCAGTAGCCGAAAAGGGCAAAGATCATCGGCACCTTGGTATCCTGAATGCCGCGCAGCACGCCGGCGCCGACGGCCTGGGCAGCATCGACCAGCTGGAACAGCGCGGCGACCGCCAGGAAGCTGACCGCCAGATTGGCGGTGGCGAGATTGGCCGGATCATGGACGTCGAGGAAGATCGACACCAGCGGTCGCGGGATCAGGACCAGCATCAGCGCAGCCGCCATGGCGAAGCCGGTGCCGACGATCAGCGCCAGCCAGCCGGCCCGACCGATCGCGGCGGGATCGGATCGGCCATATGCGACGCCGACGCGCACGGTCGCGGCCTGACCAATGCCCATCGGCACCATGAAGACCAGCGAGGCGATCTGGATCGCCACGGCATGGGCGGCGAGCGATTCCCGGTCGATCAGCCCCATCAGGAAGGCAGAGGCATTGAACACCGTGACTTCCAACCCCAGCGTGATCGCGATCGGCAGGCCCAGCGTCCAGACGGCGCGCTGCCGGTCGCGGTCACGCGTCCAGAAGCGGCCCATCAGCCGATAACGGCGGAATCGGCGATCGACCAGGATGACGGTCAGCAGGCCCAGGAACAGGAAGGTCGAGGACAGGGTGCTGGCGATGCCGGCACCCAGCAGGCCGAGCGCGGGCAGGCCGAGATGACCGAAGATCAGCGCCCAGCCGACCAGCACGTTGAACGGTATGCCGAGCAGCATGATGATGAGGCCCCAGAGCGGGCGCTCCAGTGCCGAGATGAAGTTGCGCAGCGTGGTGAAGCAGAGGAAGGGCAGCAGTGCCCATTGCATGCCGCGCATCAGATGGCCGGCTTCGCGCGCCAGGTCCGGCTCCTGGCCCATGGCGCGCAATATCGCCTCGCAATGCCACAGGATCAGCCAGGCGGGCAGCACGAAGAAGGCGGCGGCGCGCAGCGTTTGGTGGACGGTGCGGCGCACGTCGCGCACCGAATGGCGGCGACGGCCGCGTTCGCTGGCGATCAGCGGCGCGGCGGCGGTGACGAGGCCAAGGCCGAAGATCAGCAGCGCGTTGAAGAGATTGATCGCCAGCGCCCCGGCGGCGACAGCTTCCGCGCCCAGCCGGCCCACGAGCAGCAGATCGGTCGCGGCAATCCCCGACCAGGCGACATTGCCCGCGATCATGGGAATGGCGAGCGTGACGAGCGCGCGCGCCTCGATGCGCCAGGGGGAAGATTGGGTCACGTGGATCGTCCGGGCTGGGGAAGCGCCGGAAAAGGCGCGGGCGCTCCCCTTAATCGCCTCAGTGCTTCTTGAACAGATGCAGCACGGCAACGATGATGCTGCCGATCACCAGGCCGACAATGCCCGCGCCAATCGCGTTCACCAGCCAGTCGATCACCGGACCGATCGCGGGCACGGCATGGGCTGCACCCTCGGCCAGATGATGGATCGTGCCGGGGATCAGATCCCAATGAAATTCGTGCAGGCCATGGACGATCAGGCCGCCGCCGACCCACAGCATCGCCGCCGTGCCGACCACGCCCAGCACGCTCATCACGACCGGCATCGCCTTTACCAGGCCACGGCCGATCGCGCGCGTCGCCGCGCCGCTGCGCTGGGCGAGGTGCAGGCCGATATCGTCCATCTTCACGATGAAGCCGACCACACCATAGACGCCGGCGGTGATCGCGATGGCGACGACGACCAGGATGATCGCCTGTTCCCAGATCGGCTCGCTGGCGACAGTGCCAAGAGCGATGGCCATGATCTCGCCCGACAGGATGAAGTCGGTGCGGATCGCGCTGGAGACCTTCTGGTCCTCCAGTTCCTTGGAGGTCAGGGTTGCGGCGGCATCCGCCACCTCGTCATGGCCGCCCTGGATCGCCTCCAGCAGCTTCTCCGCCGCCTCGAAGCACAGGAAGGCGCCGCCCAGCATCAGCAGCGGCGGCAGCAGCCAGGGAGCAAAGGCGCTGAGCGCCAGTGCCGCCGGCAGCAGGAACAGCAATTTGTTGCGCAGCGATCCGCGCGCGATCTTCCAGATGATCGGCAGTTCGCGTTCGGGCGACAGGCCCATGACATAATTGGGCGTCACGGCGGTATCGTCGATGACGACGCCGGCGGCCTTTGTGCCGGCCTTGCCGGCGGCAGCGGCGACATCGTCCAGCGACGTGGCCGCCATCTTGGCGATACCGGCAACATCGTCGAGCAGCGCGATCAGACCCGAAGGCATGGTTGAATAATTCCCCTGTTGAAACGGATGGATATCATCCGTGCGCGCTTCTTAATGCGCGGGCAGGGTGGGGGCAATGGAGCGATGATTGCCGGTTCGTGACTGGGCGTCGGCAATATCAGTAATTGCCGGGCGGATCGCTGGCGGGGAAGGACTCGTCGGACTGTTCATCGACCATGTCCCAATCGCTGTCGTCCGCCTGCGGTCCGGCGTCGCGGACGATGCCGGACGAGCCGACCGGGCCGCGATCGTCCGGATCATCGGCCGCGGCACCATCATCCTTGCCGCCGCGTTCCTTCAGGCTCTTCCAGGCAACGGCGCCCAGGCCGGTCAGAAAGGCCAGCTTCAACAATCCCTTCATGGTGTCTCCTTCGACGCACTGTGGAGATGGACCCACTTGGCGGCGTCCTGGTCGATAGCCTCGGGCGAGAGGCGAATTTCGCCCTCTTCGTCCGCGCTGCCGGCATGATCCTCGTCGGCGCCGGTCATGCCGGGCGGAAAGATGGTCCAGCGCTGTTGCAGGGCGGTATCGATCATCGCCTGCCAGGCGGTCACGTCGCCCGTCTCGCGCATGGCCGGATCGGGCTCCTTGAGCATCGCCAATATGCTGGCGGCATCCTCGACCCAATAGGGCCAGTTATGCGTTGCCCCGGCGGCGAGATGCCGGGCGAGGCGCTCAAGCAGGGTGCGTTGCTCCATGATGTCCGGAACGTTCATGGCGACTCTCCGTTCCTCATTTTCTCGCCATGCAACTTAATGGCAATCCTCGGGAAATGCCTCTCGGTATTTGAACCGATATGGGACGAAAAAAGGAGGCAGGCATGCCCAGAGGCGACAAGGATCGTTACACTGGTAAGCAGAAGCGCAAGGCCGCGCATATCGCGCAAAGCTATGAAGAGCGTGGCGTGTCGCATGACGAGGCGGAGGCGCGGGCCTGGGCCACGGTGAACAAGGATTCGGGCGGGGGCAACCTGTCGGGATCGGGGCGGGGCAAGCCCGACAGCCATGCCGCCGACCGGCGCAAGGCCGCGGATCGATCGGCTGCGGCGAAGAAGGGCTGGGAAACGCGCCGTCGCCGGGCGCAGGGCTGAAATCAGGGCGAGAAGATATCGCCGTTGCTGAAATGGGCGGCGAGATGATCGATCCAGGCGCGCACCAGCGGCGGCAGCCCGGTGCGAGTGGTGAAGACGAGATGGACGATCCCCTCCTGCGCCTGCCATTCCGGGAAAGGGTGGCGCAGGGCGCCCGAGCGCGACGATCTGGACGTGGCCCTTGGGATAGAGCGTCAGGAAATCGGGCAATGGGGCTGTGACGGCGATGCGGCACTGCTCATGGACCGACAGGCCAAGCTCGGTGAGCAGGAGCCGGCGCGATGAGCGTTCGATCAGCCGCCCAAGGCAGCAAAAAAGCCGCCCGGTGACGGGCGGCTTTCTCGTTTGTCAGAGCGAAGAGGCTCAGGCTTCTTCGGCCGGGGCTTCTTCCGCCTCGACGGCGATTTCGCCGGGCTCGGCGTTCGGATCGTAATCCTCGGTGAAGCCGGCTTCGTCCTTCTCGAACAGGTCGGCCATCACGTCGACGCCCTGCGCCTGCAGTTCGGCTTCTTCCGGCGAGCGGGCAACGTTCACCGTGATGGTGACGGCCACTTCCGGGTGCAGCGCGACCTTGACGTCGAAGACGCCCAGGGTCTTGATCGGACGCTCCAGCACGACCATCGCCTTGGAGACGTTGGTCACGCCATCGGCGTGCAGCGCGTCGACGACGTCACGGACGGCGACCGAGCCGTACAGGTGGCCGGCGTTCGACGACTGGCGGATCAGGACGATCTGCTTGCCGTTGACGCCTTCGGCAGCCTTTTCGGCGTCCGAACGACGAGCGGCGTTGTCAGCTTCGATCTTCGCGCGGTTGGCTTCGAACACGGCCTTGTTGGCGGCGTTCGAACGAAGAGCCTTTTTGTTGGGCAGCAGGAAGTTACGAGCGTAACCGTCCTTCACGGTGACGACGTCGCCGATTGCGCCCAGCTTTTCGATGCGCTCAAGGAGAATGATTTCCATGGGTCTTTCTCCCTTACTTCACGATGTAGGGCAGCAGGCCCAGGTGACGGGCGCGCTTGATGGCCTGGGCCAGCTCACGCTGCTTCTTGGCGGACACCGCGGTGATGCGGCTGGGGACGATCTTGCCGCGCTCGGACACGAAGCCCTGCAGCAGGCGGACGTCCTTGTAATCGATCTTCGGCGCATCCTTGGCGGCGAAGGGGCAGCTCTTGCGGCGGCGGAAAAACGGGCGTGCCATGTTTCAGATCTCCTTATTCGGCAGCCGGGGCTTCTTCGCGCTCACGGCGCGGGCCACGGTCACCACGGGGGGCACGGTCGCCGCGTTCGGCGCGTTCCTGCTTGCGCATCATCACCGACGGACCGGCTTCCAGCTCTTCGACCTTGATGGTCATGTAGCGGATGATGTCTTCGTTGATCTGGGTCTGACGCTCCAGCTCGGCAATCACGTTGCCCGGTGCGTCGATGTTCAGCATGACGTAGTGCGCCTTGCGGTTCTTGGCGATCTTGTACGCGAGCGAACGCAGGCCCCAGGTCTCGACCTTGGTCACCTTGCCTTCATTTTCCTCGACGATCTTGGTGGCGGTTTCCGCCAGAGCGTCCACCTGCGCCTGTGCCAGATCCTGGCGCGCAAGGAACACATGCTCGTAAAGAGCCATGGGTATTGCCTCATCTGTTGGCCGATCGCTGACGCCCACCCCATGTGGAACGCCCCTCCGGCTGTCGTCTCAAGCATTCGAAATCGTCCGACGTCCGAATCCGGGGCCGAGCGAAGGCGCGCCTATGACGGAAAAGCGGGGGAAAGGCAAGCGGCATCGGTGCAGCCATGGGCGGCAGCGGCCCTGCTTGCAGTCAGGCTTCACCTATCTCTATCCTGCCCTTCAGAAAAAGAGAAGGAGAGACGGATGGCGGTCGCGATCGCGGCACTGGCGCTGATCTTGCTGATGCTGGCGGCCTATCGCGGCATGAGCGTCATATTGATGGCGCCCTTGCTCGCCATGCTGGCGGTGTTCCTGACCGATCCGGCGGCAGTGCCCACCGCCTTTTCCGGCCTGTTCATGGACAAGGTCGCCACCTTCCTGAAGCTCTATTTCCCGGTCTTTCTGCTCGGCGCGTTGTTCGGCAAGCTGGTCGAGATATCGGGCTTTTCCCGCGCGATCGTGACGGCGGTGATCGGTTTCGTCGGCGCGGGGCGGGCGATCCCGGCGATCATGATCGTGACGGCGCTGCTGACCTATGGCGGGGTCTCGGTCTTCGTGGCGGTATTTGCCGTCTATCCCTTCGCCGCTGAGATGTTCCGCCGCGCCGATATTCCCAAGCGGCTGGTGCCGGCCACCATCGGCCTTGGCGCGCTGACCTTCACCATGGATGCGCTGCCTGGCACGCCGCAGATCCAGAATGTCATTCCGGCCAGCTTCTTTGGCACCACCGCCTGGGCGGCGCCGGCGCTGGGCATGATCGGGTCGGTGGTGATCGCGGCGGCGGGCCTTGCCTATCTCAACTGGCGGCGCCGGGCGATGGCGGCCGCGGGCGAGGGCTATGGCGCGCCCGAGACGCTGGTCAACGAACCCGATCGGCAGGAGGAGGCGGTCGCCATCCACCCGCTGGTCGCCCTGCTGCCACTGTTGGTGGTGGGGCTGGGCAATCTGGCGCTGACGCTGCTGATCCCGCGCATCACCGGCGGGGCGGAAGAGGTGAGTATTCGGCTGGCGGGGCTGCCCGAGCCGGTGACAGCGAAAGTGACACAGCAAGCGGCGCTGTGGGCGGTGGAGGGAGCGCTGCTGATGGGCATCGCCACCATCCTGATCTTCGCTTTCCCGGTCGTGGCGCGGCGCTTTGCGAAAGGGGCGAAGGCGGCGGTCGGTGGCGCCTTGCTGGCCGGGATGAACACGGCGGTCGAATATGGCTTTGGCGGGGTGATCGCGGCGCTGCCGGGCTTCCTGGTCGTCAAGGACGCGCTGAAGGCGGTGCCCAACCCGCTGATCAACGAAGCGATTACGGTGACGACCCTGGCCGGCATCACCGGATCGGCTTCGGGCGGCCTGTCGATCGCGCTGGCGGCGATGGCGGACCAGTTCGTGGCGGCGGGCGACGCGGCGGGCATTCCGCGCGAAGTGCTGCACCGGGTCGCGTCGATGGCGTCGGGCGGGATGGACAGCCTGCCGCATAATGGCGCGGTCATCACCCTGCTGGCGGTGACGGGCCTCACCCATCGCCAGGCCTATAAGGACATATTCGCGCTGACGCTCATCAAGACGATGACCGTCTTCGTCGTGATCGCCGTCTATTATCTGACCGGGCTGGTTTGAACGCGAAAGCGCCCCGGAGCGGTGGCTCCAGGGCGCTTTTCAGGAAGTGGGGCGCTTAGCGGATGGCGCCGGCGACGACCGCGCCGATGATCCCGCTGGTGAGGGCGACCAGCACTGCGTCATTGCCCGAGCGGACCCAGTGGTAACCGCGCGGCGGGGCCGACAGGCGATAGCCGCGATAATTGTCGACGACCCGGTAATTGGTCGCGTAGCGTCGATCGAAGCGCTGGCCCTTGGCCCAGTGGCGATCGTTGCGCACCACCGTCTTCTTCTGGACGACGGTGCGGTGCGGACCTTCCTTCACGACCCGGACGGTCTCGCGATGGGGCGCGGCCTGGGCCTGGGCGGTGACGATCGGGCTGGCGGCAACGGCGGTGGCGGTCAGGGCCAGGATGATCTTCTTGAACATGTCTTCATTCCTCTTGTTTCAATCGAGGGCGCCGCTTCCGGCGTCGAAGACAGAGATAGGCCGCGCTTGTCGCAAGCCTGTCCCAAGGGTGGGGCAGTTTTGTCGGAAATTGTATCAAAACCCGATTTAAGCTGAATATCGGTTCAGAAATGGCGATTTTTCAATGCCTTGTTCGACTCACAACATCAGCGAGATGGCATTGCCGAAATTGTGCAGCAGGATCGGCAGCAGCAGGCTGCCGGTACGCAGGCGCAGCCAGACGGCGAGTAGCGAGGGGATGGCGGTAAGCGCCATCACGACCGGATCGAAGCTGAAATGGCCGCCGGAATAGCCGAACGCATGGGCGAGGCCAAACAGGCCGCAGGACAGCAGGGCACCCCAGCCCCAGTCGACGCCCAGGAAGCGGACCCGCCGGGTAAAGGCGCGATCGAGCGCGAAAAGCAGGATGCCGCGATAGAAAGGTTCTTCCTCCAGCCCCGGCATGGTGAGCTGGAAGGCGATTTCCTCTGCGCTGCTGGGATCGTCGGGGAAATAGAGCGCGAGCGCGGTGAAGAAGGCGCAATAGAGCAGGGCCACCGGCAGGGCAGCGGTCAGGCTGCCGCGCGCCTGCCGGAGGGTAAGGCCGACCCGCTTCCAGCCGAAGGCGGGCAGGGCGGCCACCAGCAGCGTGAGCGCAAGGGCCAGCAGCTTGCCCTGCCAGTTCCAGTCGGCGGCGGGGATGAGATCGGGGATATGGCGATAGGCGCGGGTCAGCAGCGCATCATTGGCAGCGACCAGGGCGGCGGCGACCAGCAGCCAGCCGGGACGAAAGCCGCGCCGGTCGATCAGACCGATCGCGCCGCCAGCGGCCAGCAGCAGCGCCAGCGTGCCGAGCAGGCCGATGAGCCCGTTCACGCGCGCCGCTCCGGCGCGCGGTGTCTCAGTCGGCCGGGTCGGGCAGGGGCGTGGCGGTGACGGTCATGCGGGCGAGCAGGATGGGATGATCCTTGCCCTCCAGCAATTGCGCCGTCTGCGGTGCCTGCGCGTCGGCAAAGGGGGTGAGGCTGACCCCGAACAGCAGCGCACTGCTGGTGAGGCTGGCGGCGATCATCTTCATGGAGGCATTCCTTCCACGGCGCCGGAGCGGCGCCATGGCAGGAGGGATTAGGCAGAAGATGTCGCAGCATTATCCCGGATAACCGCCCTTTTGTCGGAAAATGTATCAGCCTATTCGTGCCGCAGCGCGTCGATCGGGTTCAGGCTGGCCGCCCGGCGCGCCGGGAAATAGCCGAACACCACGCCGATCGCCGCCGAAAAGAGGAAGGCGATCAGATTGACCTGCGGGTCGAAGGTGAAGGGCACCTTCATCAGCGGCGCGATGCCGACCGATGCGATCAGGGCGATGACCAGGCCGATCAGGCCGCCCATGCAGGACAGCACGATCGCCTCCACCAGAAACTGCATCAACACTTCGCGTGCGACCGCACCGATGGCGAGGCGGATGCCGATCTCGCGGGTGCGCTCCGTCACTGACACCAGCATGATGTTCATGATGCCGATGCCGCCGACCAGCAGGGATATGGCCGCGACCGCCGCGACGATCTGGGTCAGGATGGTGGTGGTACCGGTCAGCGTGTCGCTGATCTGCTTGGTATCGAAGACGTTGAAATTATCCTCCGCGCCCGCCTTGATCTTGCGGCGCTCGCGCATCAGCTGCTCCAGGCTGTCCTGCACGGTCGCGCTGTCATAGGCATCGTCGACCGCGACCATGATCTGGCTGATGTCGCGATCGCCGGTGAAGCGGCGCTGGACGAACTTGATCGGCATCACGACGACATCGTCCTGGTCGCCAAAGCCGCCCTGGCCGCGGGTCGCAAGCACGCCCACCACCTGACAGCTGACGCCCTTGATCCGCATCCGCTTGCCGATCGGGTCATTGCCCTGGAACAGGTTGGTGCGCACCGTATTGCCGATGATGCAGACCGATTTGCCGGCCTCTTCCTCGTCCGGCATGAACAGCCGGCCTTCCGACACATTCCAGGACTGGACCTGCGAATAGGCGGAGGTCGTGCCATAGACGGTGGTCGACCAGTTATTGCCTTCATAGATGGCGGTGCCGCTCGACTGGACCACCGGCGCCACGGCGCGCACGCCGGTCAGCTGGTTCTCGATCGCGGTCAGGTCCGCTTCCTTGAAATTGGGCGGGCGCGGCCCGCCGCCGCCACGGCCAAAGCCCTGACCGGGGCGCAGTTGCAGCACATTGGCGCCCAGCGAGCTGATCTGTTCGCGCACGGCAGCGGTCGCGCCATTGCCCAGCGTCACCATGGTGACGACGGCGGCGACGCCGATGATCATGCCGAGCGTCGTGAGGAAGCTGCGCATCTTGTGCCGGTTGATTGCCCGGAAGGCGAGGATGACGGTGGTGCCCAGCATCAGCCCACGGCTCCCTTCTGCGGTCCGCCCATGCCCTTTTCGATCCGCTCCACCAGCCCATCCTTGAAATGGACGATGGTATGGGCAAATTCGGCCATGTCGGGTTCGTGCGTTACCATCAGCACGGTGATGCCGCTATTCTGGTTGAGGTCGGTCAGCAATTGCATGATTTCCACCGACCGTTCGGAATCAAGATTGCCGGTCGGTTCGTCCGCCAGCAGCACATCGGGCTGGGTGACGATGGCGCGGGCAATGGCAACGCGCTGTTGCTGGCCGCCGGACAATTCGGCTGGCGTATGGTCCCACCAGTCCTTCAGGCCCACCTTGTCGAGCGCTGCCATGCCCATGTCATAGCGGGTCTTCTTGTCCTCGCCGCGATAGAGCAGGGGCAACTCGACATTTTCGAGCGCGCTGGTGCGGGCGAGCAGGTTGAAGCCCTGGAACACGAAGCCGAGATAGCGGCGGCGCAGCAGCGCGCGCTGGTCGCGGTCCAGCGTTTCGACATGGCGGCCCTTGAACAGGAACTGCCCGCCCGATGGCACGTCGAGGCAGCCCAATATGTTCATCGTCGTCGATTTGCCTGAGCCCGAAGGCCCCATGACGGCGACGAAATCACCCTGTTCGATGTCGAGGTCTATGCCCTTCAAGGCCTGAAAGGCGGTGGGGCCGCTGCCGAAGATCTTGGTGATCCCCCGCAGCGAGATGATGGGATCGGCGGCCATGGGATCAGGTTCCGCTCTGCCGGCCGGTGCCCCGGCTCTCCGCGCCGCCGCTGCCCTGGGGGGCAGCGGGCGTCGGGGCGACCGGGGCGGTCTGGGGCGCGGCGTCGCCCGAATTGCCGAGCGACTTGACGCTGGCGGGGCTGCCGTCGGCGGCGGGATTGCGCGGGCGGTCCTTCGAGCCATTGGCCCCAGCGGCGCTATCGGACTTCTGGTCCTCGGCGGGCTGCTGCGCGCCGGCGGCAAGCTGGCCGGTGATGACCTTCATGCCGGGCTTCAGGTCGCCGCCGGTGATGACGGTGCGCGATCCGTCGCTGGCGCCGACGGTCACCTGGATCGCCTTGGGATCGCCCTTTTCGTCGAGGACATAGAGGGTCTGGCTGCTACCCGCGCCGAAATTGACCTGGCGGTTGGCGCCGCTGCGGCGCATGCGGCCGGGGCCGGGCAGGACGCTGGTGATGCCGCCGCCCGATCCGGCGCCGCTGCTGGGCTTGAAGCGCAGCGCGCTGTTGGGGACGAGCAGCACATCATGCAGTTCCTGGGTCACGATGTCGGCGGTCGCGGTCATGCCCGGACGCAGGGTTTCGTCCGCATTGTCGACCGACAGCACGGCGGTATAGGCGACGACCGTGCCGGTCGAGCTGCTGGTCGTGCTGGTTGAGGACGAGGAGGACGAGCTGCTGCTGGAGCTGTTCGATCCGACATTCACCCGCGTGACCTTTGCCGGGAAGGTGCGACCGGGGAAGGCGTCGACAGCGAAATTGGCGGTCTGGCCTTCCTTGACCTGGCCGACATCGGCTTCGTCCACCGACACCTCGACCTCCATCTTGGTGAGATCCTCCGCGATGGTGAACAGCACCGGCGCATTGAGCGAGGCGGCGACAGTCTGGCCCGGCTCGATGTCGCGCGACAGGACCACGCCGGTGACCGGCGAGACGATCTGGGCGATCGACAGGTTGGTCTGGGCGGTCGACAGCTGGGCGCGCGAAACATTCACCTGCGCCTGGGCCGAACGAAGGTTGGCGAGCGCGCCATTATAGTCGGCGCGGGCCGAATCCAGTTCGGTCTTGGCCGGCACCTTGCCACCGGAAAGCTGATAGACGTTGAGCTGGCGATCCAGTGTCGCCTTGGCCAGTGCGACCTGCGCCTGCGCCTGGGCGACACCGGCCTGGGAGGAGGCGACCTGGGCCTGCGTCTGGTTGATCGTGTCGACCAGGCGGCGGGTGTCCAGTTCGGCGAGCTTCTGCCCCTTGGTCACGCGATCATTGACGTCGACATAGACGGCGGTGATCTTGCCCGACTGTTCGGACCCCACATCGACCTGGTTGATCGGCTTCAAATTGCCGGTCGCCGACACGCTGACCGTCAGGTCGCCCTGGCGCGCCTCGCGGGTCGCATAATTGGGCTTGTCATCGCCGGCAAAGCAGCGGGCGACAAGCAGGACGAGGATCAGCAGCACGACGCCGATAATCCCGCGGATCAGCCATTTGCGATGCGGCTTTTCCGGCTTGGCGCCCAGAAAGTCGTTGAGATCCTGGTCGGGGCTGGCGTCATTGCTCATGGGGGCGGTCATCCATATTCTGCCAGCCGCCACCCAGCGCATTATAGAGCTGGGCGATGGCCAGGATCTCGTCCGATTGGGCGCTGGCAAGGCTGTTGCGGGCGTTCAGCAACGTGGTTTCGCTGCTGGACAGGGTCTGGAAGTCGATCAGGCCGGACTGATACTGGCTGCGCGCCAGGATCGCGGCATTGTTCGACGCTTCATAGGCGGTGGCGAACTCGACCTTGCGCCGGCGGGCACTGTCGAGCGAGGCCATGCCATTTTCGACATCCTCCAGCGCGCCGAGGACGCTCTGCTTGTAGGCGGCGAAGGCGGCATCGGTCGCCGCCTTCTGTGCGCGAACCTGCGAGGCGAGGCGACCACCATCGAAGATGGTCTGGGCGACATTGGCAAAGACGCCGCCGGTGATGAGGTCGAACAGATCCTTGAAGGCGTTCGACGTGGTGCCGATGTTGCCGCTGATGCCGAGCGAGGGATAGAGCTGCGCCTGGGCGACGCCGATCCGCGCGGTGGCGGCGGCCAGCGCCCGTTCGGCCGAGCGCACATCGGGCCGCTGGCGCAGCGTATCGGCCGGAATGCCGGTGGCGATGTCGGTTGCGGCGGTGGGGATCGGTGCCGGCGTTTCGAGCGCGCGGGTCGCGTCGCCCGGCGCCTGGCCGGTCAGCACGGCGATGCGGTTGAGGCTGCCCTTCAGGCTGGCTTCGAGCTGGGGGATGGTGGCGTTGGTCTGGGCGAGCTGGGCCCTGGCCTGCTGCTCGTCGAGCGAGGAGACCAGCCCGGCCTGCAACCGCCAGCGGGCGATGTCGTAATTGTCCTGCTGCACCTTCTGCGTCTCGCGGGCGATGCGCAGCTGTTCCTGCGATGCGCGGGCCTGGACATAGTTGGTGACCAGCTCGGAAATGATGGTCATCCGCACATTGGCGAGGTCATAGCCGGACGCGGCAAGATCGGCCCGCGCGGCTTCGGCCGAGCGCGACAATTCGCCGAACAGGTCGATCTGCCAGCTGGCATTGGCGCCGGCCGAATAGCTGCTGGACCAGTTGCTGGCGCCGGTGGAGATGACGTTGCCGCTGTCGTCGACACGGGTGCCGCCGGCCTGGCTGCGGTAATTCTTGCCGCCGCTGGCCGATCCGTTCACCTGCGGCAGGAAGGCGGCATTGGCCTGGCGCAGGGATTCCCGCGCCTGCCGCAGCCGTGCCTGCGCCTGGACGATGTCCAGGTTGCCGGCGATCGCCTGATCGATCAGGCCGGTCAGCGTCGGATCGTTGAGCCGCGTCCACCAGGTGGCGAGGGTGGCGTCTTCCAGCGCGGCGCCGCTGCCCTGGCTATAGCCGGCAGGCACACCCAGCGCGGCGGATTGCGGCGCGTGATAGTTCGGCCCCGCCGCGCAGGCGGACAGGGCAAGCACCGATCCCGTGAGCCATGCAATGCGATATCGCACCTTTTCCTTGCACTCCGTCGTCGTTAAAGGGGCCAGCAATATTCCCCCGGAGAGACAGGGGGCAGGTGTATCAGGTCGTTACGTGCCGAAAAGCAATGTACGCCTCAATGCCATATATGTCTCAAAGTGTAACGTGCGTGAATTCCCGTGTTTTTCTCCGGAAAGACACCAGTAGATCAGAGGATGGAAGATGAGGGCATTTCTTTTCCCGGGCCAGGGTAGCCAGTCGGTCGGCATGGGCAAGGCGCTGGCCGAGGCAAGCCCGGCGGCAAAGGAACTGTTCCAGGAAGTCGATGACGCCCTGTCGCAGCATCTGTTCCGCATCATGGTGGAAGGCCCTGAGAGCGACCTGACCCTGACCGAGAACGCCCAGCCGGCGATCATGGCCAACGCGCTCGCCACGCTGCGCGTGATGCAGAAGGAAGGCGGCTTCAGCCTGGCTGACAAGGGTGATTATGTCGCGGGCCACTCGCTGGGTGAATATAGTGCGCTCTGCGCGGTCGAGGCGTTCGACCTTGGCACCACCGCCCGCCTGCTCAAGCTGCGCGGTCAGGCGATGCAGGCCGCCGTGCCGGTGGGCGAGGGCGCGATGGCCGCGCTGTTGGGCGCCGACATCGAAAAGGCGCAGGCGCTGGCCGATGCCGCTGCCGAGGGCGAAGTCTGCACCGTCGCCAACGACAATGATCCCAGCCAGGTCGTCATTTCCGGCCACAAGGGCGCAATCGAGCGCGCCGTCGCGCTGGTCAAGGATTATGGCATCAAGCGCGGCGTGCTGCTGCCGGTGTCGGCGCCCTTCCACTGTCCGCTGATGCAGCCGGCCGCCGATGCCATGGCCGAAGCGCTGGCGAAAGCGACGATCAACGCGCCGCTGCTGCCGGTCTATGCCAATGTGCTGGCCGCGCCGATCAGCGACACGACCGACATTCGCGAGCGTCTGGTAGAGCAGGTCACCGGCCGCGTCCGCTGGCGCGAGTCGATCGGCGCGATGTGGGACGCGGGCGTCACCGATTTCGTCGAACTGGGCGGCAAGGTGCTTGGCCCGATGGTCAAGCGCATCGCGCCCGACGCCACCGTGCGCAGCGTGGTGACGATGGACGATATCGAGGCGGTGCTGGGCGCGCTGTGAGCGAGAGCCCGGTCCTTAGCCCCCCCGTTCTAACCCAGCGCGACGGGGCCGTCCTGACGGTCACGCTGAACCTGCCCGACCGGCGCAACCCCATCTCCGATCCGGCGATGGTGGATGCGCTGTGCGACGTGTTCGAGGCGGCGGACCGGGACGCGAGCATCCATGTCGCGATCCTGACCGGGGCGGGCAGTGCCTTCTCCTCGGGCGGCGATCTCAACGCGATGCGGCCCGATGCCGGCGGGCTGCGCGCCAGCCTGCCGGCGCAGACGCGGCGCAATTATCGCGCGGGCATCCAGCGCCTGCCTCTGCTGTTCCAGGCGATCGAGCTGCCGGTGATCGCGGCGGTCAATGGCCCTGCGATCGGCGCGGGGCTGGACCTGGCCTGCATGTGCGACCTGCGCATCGCGGGGCAAGGCGCGCGCTTTGCCGAAAGCTTCGTGAAGCTTGGCCTCGTCTCCGGTGATGGCGGGGCCTGGTTGCTGCCGCGCATCATCGGCTTTTCCAAGGCGTCGCAGCTGTCGCTGACCGGCGAGACGATCGACGCGGGCGAGGCACTGCGGATCGGGCTGGTCGGCGATGTCGTGCCCGACGCGGACTTGATGACGGTGGCGCGGGCGCAGGCTGATGCGATCGCCGCCAATCCGCCGCATGCGACGCGGATGACCAAACGGTTGCTGCGTGCGGCGCAGACGGCAGAACTATCACAGATACTGGAAATGGCGGGCGCCATGCAGGCGCTGGCCCACGCGACCGCGGATCATGACGAGGCGATCACCGCCTTCTTCGACCGCCGGCCGCCACACTTCAAGGGAGACTAGAATGTTCGATCTGACGGGAATGACCGCGCTGGTGACTGGCGCTTCTGGGGGCATCGGCTCCTCCATCGCCAAGGCGCTGGCTGCGCAGGGCGCCACGCTGGCGCTGTCGGGCAGCAATGAGGAAAAGCTCAAGGCCTTTGCCGCGGAACTGGGCGGCGACCACAAGACCTTGGTCTGCAACCTGTCTGACCCGGCTGCCGTCGACGCGCTGGTGCCGCAGGCGGTGGAAGCGCTGGGCGGCAAGATCGACATCCTGGTCAATAATGCCGGCATCACCCGCGACAATCTGATCCTGCGCATGAAGGACGAGGAATGGTCGCAGGTGATCGCGGTCAATCTGGAAGCCGCCTTCCGCCTGTGCCGCGCCGCCGCCAAGCCGATGATGAAGGCGCGCTTTGGCCGCATCATCTCGATCACCTCGGTCGTGGGCGTCACCGGTAATCCGGGCCAGTCCAACTATTGCGCGTCGAAGGCCGGCATCATCGGCATGTCGAAATCGCTGGGCCAGGAACTGGCGAGCCGCGGCATCACCGTGAACTGCGTTGCGCCCGGCTTCATCCGCTCGGCCATGACCGATGCGCTGAACGATGCCCAGAAGGGCACGATCCTGGCCAAGATCCCGGCCGGCGATCTGGGCGATGGCGACGATATCGGCGCGGCAGTCGCCTATCTGGCGAGCAAGGAAGCTGGCTATGTCAACGGCCAGACCCTGCACGTCAACGGCGGCATGGCGATGATCTGATTGAAGTCCCGGTCAGGCGATCTTCGTCCGGCCGGGCAGGTTATAAGCGAGCGCGCCGTCCAGCAGGATGGCGCGCCGCATCGCGAGTGCCAGCACCGCGATCGCGGCGATCAGGTTGACCGGCACATGGGTCCATTCCGACAGGGCTCGGCCGAACAGCGGCGCCATCCAGGCATAGGCCAGCCAGCTGCGTTCCCAGCCAAGCGCGCCGCGCTTGCCCATGTCGGCGGCGACGAAGGCGATCGCCATTCCCAGCAGCACATAGTCATAGTCGAGCACATAGGGCGTGCAGAGCAGGGCGGCGCTGAGCGCGGCGGCACCCCGCACTTCCATCGTCCCGCGGCGGGCGACCAGTGCGGCGATAGCGATGGCGATGGCTGTCACCAGGCCCTGCACCACATAGGCGGCCGGAATGCTGCCACCCCATTGGCGGACCGCCGCAAAGGGGCTCTGGATCTTTTCCCAGCCGGTGGCGCCATTTTCGATGATGATATGCCGCGTCAGCGGCAGCGAATCGATGAAGGCCTGCCACACCGGCCAGCCCCAGATCAGCAATGTCAGCAGGCACAGGCCGGCCGAGGTTAAACCGGCGGCCAGGAAGGCGCGGACATTGCCGCGCGCGATGATCAGCACCGGGATCAGCACCGCAAATTGCGGTTTGTAGACCAATGCGCCCAGCAGCATGCCGGCGATCCAGGGACGTCGGTCGAGCAGGGCCATGCCGCCGCCCAGCAGGCCGGCGGTCATGAACGCATTCTGGCCATGGCCCAGGCACACCATCACCACCGGCGCACCGAGCGCGATGAGCAGCGCGTCGCGCTGACCCGGCAGGACATGGCGGACGACCATCAGCGCGCCGGCCAGCGTCAGTCCCTGCCACAGCAGCAGGGCAGGGGTGTAGGGGATTTGCGCCAGCAACGTGGCCAGGATCAGGAAGGGCGGGGGATAGTGCCAGCCATAGAAAGGGATGACGGGATCATGATGGATCGCCTTCTGCACTTCATGATGGGCGGGCCAGTTCCATGCCTGGGCGGCCTGGCCATGGTCGGCCATCCATCCCGCCGTCCAGACGTTTGAAAAGTCGGTGCCAAGCGGTCGGCCAAGCGAATCTACCGTGCCATTGGCCGTCGCGAACAGGTAGGCGAGGCCGATCAGCGTTGCTGCCAGCATCAGCCAGGCGGTCATTCTTGCCCGTTTCGGGGTGATGAACTGGTCGGGGCACAGGCGGCTTATCATCGCTATTTGCTGGCACAAGCGGCTGAAATTTTGGTAAACAACCCGTTGTTTCCGGGTTTTTTCCGGCTTTTTATTGCCGAAACGCACCTGTCCCTCCATCTAGGGGCTTGGCGGGCTTCCCTCTTGCCTCTATCGGGGCTTGGCACTAGGGCAATGCCTTAACGGTTATTCAGAACCACCAACGATACCCAGTAAGAAGGACCACTCATGAGTGAGACCGCGGATCGCGTAAAGAAAATCGTCGTCGAGCATCTGGGCGTCGAAGCCGAGAAGGTGACCGAGGACGCCAGCTTCATCGACGATCTGGGCGCAGACAGCCTGGACATCGTTGAACTGGTGATGGCGTTCGAAGAAGAATTCGGCGTCGAAATCCCGGACGATGCGGCTGAGAAGATCGCCACCGTCAAGGACGCGATCGACTATATCGACAGCAAGGCCTAAGGGCTTCGCGGCCTGCCCCCAGTGGCGGGCCGCCCTCCTTGCACAAGGATTGGCTCCTCCTGTCCGGTGATCCCGGAGCTTGGGGAGCCTTTTCGTATCTGGCCTGCCGTTCACAAGTGCGTGTGGAACGCCTAGATGAGCGGCACGGAACCAAAAATTGGAATTTCGGAGCAAGCATATGCGTCGCGTCGTCGTAACCGGCCTTGGCATGGTAAGCCCGCTTGGCGGGGATGTCGAAACCACCTGGAAGAACATCATCGCGTCGAAATCCGGCGCGGCGACGATCACCCGCTTCGACGCCACCGATTATAAGTGCCGCATCGCCTGCGAAGTGAAGCCGGCGGATCATGAATATGGCTATGACGCCTCGCTGGACGTCGACCACAAGATCCAGCGCCAGGTCGATCCGTTCATCGTCTATGGCATTTCCGCCGCCAGCCAGGCGCTGCGCGACGCGGGCCTGGACAATATGTCGGAAGAAGAGCGCCTGCGCGCCGGCTGCTCGATCGGTTCGGGCATCGGCGGCCTGCCGGGCATCGAAAGCGAATCGCTGGTGCTGGCCAACAAGGGCCCCAACCGGGTTTCGCCGCACTTCGTCCATGGCCGCCTGATCAACCTGATCTCGGGCCAGGTCTCGATCAAATACGGCCTGATGGGTCCGAACCATGCCGTCGTCACCGCCTGCTCGACCGGCGCCCACTCGATCGGCGACGCTGCGCGCATGATCGCGATGGACGATGCTGACGTGATGCTGGCGGGTGGCGCGGAAAGCGCGATCTGCCCGATCGGCATCGCCGGCTTCGCCCAGGCGCGTGCGCTCTCGACCGGCTTCAACGACACGCCGGAAAAGGCGTCGCGTCCCTATGACGTCAACCGTGACGGCTTCGTCATGGGCGAAGGCGCGGGCGTGGTCGTGCTGGAAGAATATGAGCGGGCCAAGGCGCGCGGCGCGAAAATCTATGCCGAAGTCATCGGCTATGGCCTGACCGGCGACGCCTATCATGTCACCGCGCCGCACCCGGAAGGCAATGGCGGTTTCCGTTCGATGCAGATGGCGCTCAAGCGCTCGGGCCTCAGCCTGGAAGATATCGACTATGTGAACGCGCATGGCACCTCGACCCCGCTGGGCGACGAACTGGAACTGGGCGCGGTCAAGCGTCTGTTCGGCGATCATCTGGGCAGCATGTCGATGTCGTCGACCAAGTCGGCGATCGGCCACCTGCTGGGCGGCGCGGGCGCGGTGGAGAGCATCTTCTGCATCCTCGCCATGCGCGACCAGATCGTGCCGCCGACGCTCAACCTCGACGAGCCGAGCGAAAGCTGCAAGGGCGTGGACCTGGTCCCGCACGTCGCCAAGGAGCGCAAGGTGCGCGCGGTGCTGAACAACTCGTTCGGCTTCGGCGGCACCAACGCCTCGCTCATCATGAAGGCGATCTGATACGCCTGATCCTCCCCTGAAAAGGGGAGGATCATGTAAGCCATAGCCGGTTGGGCATTATTTGGGTCGGGCAGTTGGGATGATGGCAAGACGATCCGGCGCAAATCCGGTGCGGCGACTGGGCTGCATCATCCTTCTGATCGGCCTGGCCGTTGTCGCCTTTGTCGGTTTCCGCTTCGTCCATGGCTGGACCGAGACGGGACCGGCCACCCAGAATATCAGCATCGTCGTGCCGGAGGGATCGACCCTGTCCGATGCCGCGGTGCTGCTGAAATCGGCTGGCGCTGTGCGTTCGGCCGATGCCTTCCTGACCCGCGCGAAGGTCTTTGGCGGCGCCAAGCCGATCAAGGCCGGCGAGTTCGTGGTGCCCAAGGGCGCCAGCAACCGCGAGATATTGTCGATCCTGCAGGGCGGCAAGACGCTGACCCGGCTGGTCACCATCCCCGAAGGCATGCCGTCGATCCTGGTGCAGGAACGGCTGATGGCGAATGACGAGCTGACCGGCGATGTCGCGGTGCCGCAGGAGGGCAGCGTGCTGCCCGACAGCTATGCCTTCGACAAGGGCGAGCCGCGCGCCGCCGTGCTGAAGCGGATGCAGGCGGCGATGGACAAGGCGCTGGCGAAGCTCTGGGCCGAACGCGCGCCCAATACGATTGCCAAGTCGCCCCAGGAGGCGATCATCCTCGCCTCGATCGTCGAGAAGGAGACCGCGATCGCCAAGGAGCGGCCGATGGTCGCGGGCGTCTACAGCAACCGTCTGCGCAAGAACATGATGCTGCAGGCCGACCCGACGATCATCTATCCGATCACCAGGGGCAAGCCGCTCGGGCGCCGGATCAAGAAGTCCGAGATCGCCGACGTCAACGACTACAACACCTATGCGATGACCGGCCTGCCCAAGGGGCCGATCGCCAATCCGGGCCGCCTGTCGATCCTGGCGGTGCTGCATCCGGCCGAGACGAACGCGCTCTATTTCGTCGCGGACGGGAAGGGCGGCCATATCTTTGCCGATACCTATCAGCAGCATAATGAGAATGTGCGGAAGTGGTTCGAGATCCGCCGCGCGCGGGGCGAGCTGTAAAGCCCGGCTTGGCCGATATATAGCCGGGCTTGCCACATGGTCCGGCGCGCGCTAGGGATAGTCCAGCATCAAGAGTTGGGGCGACGCCCAACGCCAACCTGCCGTTCCGGGCAAGGTGGCACTCCCGATCCGGGAGGATGTGGCCGATCCGGCAACAAAGCGGACCTCAGCCACCGATCGTCGCCCCGCCAGGAAGGACTGACGAGACGTGCCGATCAAGATTGCCGACGACCTGCCCGCCCGCCGCACCTTGGAAGCCGAGGGCGTCGCCGTGATGGGCGAGGCGGATGCCGTGCGGCAGGATATCCGCCCGCTGCGGATCGCGCTGCTGAACCTGATGCCCAACAAGATCGATACCGAGACGCAGCTTGCCCGGCTGCTTGGCGCCTCGCCGTTGCAGGTGGAACTGACGCTGGTGCGGATCAGCGACCATGTGTCGCGCAACACCTCCGCCGATCATATGCAGTCCTTCTACCGCGCCTGGAACGATGTGCGCGACGAGCGATTCGACGGTTTTCTGATTACCGGCGCCCCGGTAGAGCATCTGCCGTTCGAGGAGGTGAGCTACTGGCAGGAGCTGCGCGCGATCTTCGACTGGACCCAGACCCATGTGCATCGCTCGCTCAGCATCTGCTGGGCGGCACAGGCGGCGCTCCATCATTTTCACGGGGTCGAGAAACATGCGCTGGAGCGCAAGGCATTCGGCGTGTTCCGCCATCGCAACCATGCCCCGGCCTCGCCCTATCTGCGGGGCTTTTCGGACGATTTCTCGATCCCCGTGTCGCGCTGGTCGGAAGTGCGGCGGGAATCGCTGCCGGTCGATCGCGGGCTGCAATTGCTGGCCGACAGCGCGGAGACCGGGCCTTGCTTGGTGCATGATCCACGTCATGGCTTCCTGCACATGTTCAACCATGTCGAATATGACACGCGCACCCTGGGCGACGAATATGCGCGCGACGGCGGCCGCCAGATGCCGGCCCATTATTTCCCCGACGACGATCCGACCCGGCCGCCGGAAAATCGCTGGCGCAGCCATGCCCATCTGCTGTTTGGCAACTGGATCAACGACCTCTACCAGACCGCGCCGTTCGACGTGGACATGATCGGCCAGGAGATATTGCAGAGCGCGGCCTGATCGGCGCCGATCAGCGCAGCAGGCCCTTGGCCGCCTGACTGCGGGCGTAGAGCCACTGGCCGATGCCGATCAGGACGATGACGGCCGGGAAGATCGCCGCGCCCGCGCCCTTCACCGCCAGCAGGTCGGTGCCGAGGAACGTGTATCCGAACTGGACGATCACCGCGAGCAGCGACAGCAGGAACAGCGGCACCGCGACGCGGCGGCGCAGCAGCAGGGCGATTGCGCCCAGCGTGCCGGCGCCCACCGCCACCGCATAGACGGCCCAGGCCCAGCCGGGCATCTGGGCGAAGGCGCGGGCGGTGTCGGGATCGGTTCTGGCGAGTTCGCTGAGGTCGGCGCCATATTGCATGACGAAGGCAGCGACCCCCATCAGGTTCCATAACAGCAGGATGACGGCGATGATGACGAAGGATGCCGGTGCGCGCATGATGCTTCCCCTCCTGGTCCACGCCTGCTTGCCGGGCGCGGCATCTGTCATCATATAGCCTGTCCCGGCCGGGCGAAAGTCCGCCATCGCGTTGCAGGGAGGCGGTTCTGGCTGATCCGATCATTGTCACCGCGCTGCTGGGCGCCGCCGATTTCGCCTGGGCGGATGGCTTGCGCCGCGCCCATTTTCCGCCCGAACGCAATCAGGTGCCAGCGCATGTCACCCTGTTCCATCATCTGCCGCCTTCGCTGCTGCCGGAACTCAGGACGCGGATGAAACAGATATGCGCCGGCCCGGCGCCACGGGCGCGGCTGGGCGATGTGTTGCTGCTGGGGCAGGGGGTCGCCTATCGCATCGACAGTCCCGATCTGGCGGCGTTGTGGGACGAATTGGCGGACGCCTTCACAGGCCTGCTGACGCCGCAGGACCAGGCCGGCTTTCGCCCGCATCTGACCGTGCAGAACAACGTGGAGCCCAGGGTCGCGCGGGCGCTGGCAGACCGATTGCGCGCCGATTTCCATCCCCGCCCGATCGCAATCGCAGGCCTGGCCGCCTGGCACTATCGCGGCGGACCATGGGAATTGGCAAGCGAGACCCGGTTTCGGGGGTAGCGACGGCAGAATGGGGACGACAGATAGCCCCTCCCTTTCAGGGAGGGGTTGGGGTGGGTGGCGAGCGCAGCGAGATTCTGCCCGATCGACCGTAGGCCGCCGCTATGCGGCGCACCCACCCCACTCCCCTCCTTGAAAGGGAGGGGAGTGGGAAACGTCAGATTCTGCTCGCATCGTGCCCGTTTGCCGGTCATTCTGGCCTCATGAACAAGGGCGTCTTAGCTCAAGCTACGATCCGCGCCAGCGAGGCGCTGGACGCCGTGTATCGCACTTTCGAGATGCCGGCGCCGTCAACGATCGAAGGCTGCCCTTGCTGTATCGATACGCGCGGCACCGATGTCTTGCTCGCTACCCCATTGCGTGAAATCAGCGGCATGGCTCTCTGGCGCTATGTTTCGGGTGCGTTCTTGACGGTTGGTGACGAGCAGGAATTTCGCTATCTGCTGCCGCGCATTCTGGACGTTTCAGTGTCTGATCCAGCGAATGCCAACAATCCCGAGATAGTGCTGGGCAAGCTGTCGCTCGCGGGATGGGACTCCTGGCCACCGCATGAAAAAGCTGTGATCGAAATGTTCGTCGGAGCGTGGTTTGAACTGGCCCTGGCGAGCGATCTTGCAGAAGCAGATGAAGGTTGGATCGGATGGGCTGCCGAGAGCGTTCTTTGTGGCGCGGCTCGGGCCGGGGTGCAGCTAGACCGCTGGCTACTGCGATTGGCTGCGCCAGACGTCGCGCCGGTTCTTGCTGACATTCGTGATAGGTTCCCACGCGAGCCATCGGGCTTTTGGGAAGATGTTCCCTGGGCCTTTCATGCGGTGCGAGTATTTTTGGATCAAGGACGAGCCTAGATCAGCATTCGTCCGATCGGGGCATCCGACTTTCGACTTGCCGCTCAAAGGAGCGACGGGTTCAAAAAAAAAAGCGGGAGATTCCGATTATCGAGCGCGCTAAGCGGCCGGCTTCCCGGCCGTCTTTCCTACTCGGCATTTTTCTGGTCCACCCTGTGGGATGGAATTGGCCGCTCTTGTCGCTCCCACATCGACCGCATTGCCGCAGCCCGCCGCAACCGCCCTGTCGCGTCCTGGTCGCCTGATCGTCGCTTCGCTGGCGCGTCGGTGTCGCTTCACAGGCGCGCGATTGTCGCGCTGCCGTCGCTTTCCGATGACCCTATGCCGGGAAAATGGCGCAAAACGGGGCGACGACACTGTGAACTTCGTAGGAAAATCCGACTGTCGCGTCGTCGCCGACCGATCAGGCCAGGCCCACTTCCTTGAGCGGGATGCCGGCATCGGCCAGTTGTGCGGGATCGAGATGGGCGCCCGATAGCACGTGGGCGCGGCCCTGGACATAGTCCTTGACCGCATTGACGCAGTCGAGCGCGATCACCTTGCCGCCCTTCAGATAGACGACCGAGAAGCTGCGGGTGGCGGGATCGCCGCGCAGCACGGTCTGGTCGAAGCCGGTCGAGAGGCCCACGGTCTGGAGCTTGAGATCATATTGGTTCGACCAGAACCAGGGCACGGCGTCATAGGCCTCTTCCTTGCCGAGGATATGGGCCACGGCGGTCTTGGCCTGGTCATTGGCGTTCTGGACGGATTCGAGGCGCATCTGCGCGCCGCCGGCAAAACGGTTGGCGTGCGATGCGCAATCGCCCACGGCATAGATGTCGGGCAGCGAGGTGCGGCAATATTCGTCGACATCGACGCCATTGCCACCGGCCGCGCCGGCCGCGATCAGCGGGCCGGTTTCGGGCACGATGCCGATGCCCACGATCACCATGTCGGTCTCGATCCGCTCGCCATCCTGCATCAGCACCGCAGTGGCCCGGCCATCCTCGACCGCGATACAGTCCATCTTCGCGCCGGTACGCAGATCGACGCCATGGGCGCGATGCTCCGCCTCGTAGAAGCGCGAGAGATCCTCGCCCGCGACGCGGGCCAGCACCCGGTCGAGCGCTTCGAGCAGGACGACGGTCTTGCCGAACTTCGAGAGCACGGCGGCCGCCTCCAGCCCGATATAGCCGCCGCCGATGATGGTGACATGGTTCACGCTGTCGATCTTCGCGATCATCGCGTCGACATCGTCGCGGCGGCGCACGGCATGGACATTGGCGGCTTCAGCGCCGCTGCAGGTCAGCATCCGGGGGCTGCCGCCGGTACACCAGATCAGCTTGTCATAGCCGATTTCCGCCTCGCCGACGGTGACGAACTTGCCGACCGGATCGACGCTCTTGACCCGCTTGCCCAGCAACATGTCGATCTTGCGCTCGTCCCAGAAGGCGGCGGGGCGGATCAGGATGCGGTCGAAGCTCTTGTCGCCGGCGAAATATTCCTTGGACAAAGGCGGGCGCTCATAGGGCGGATCCTTCTCGTCGCCGATCATGCCGACCGAGCCTTCGAAGCCGTGCTGCCGCAGCGAGATCGCCGCCTGCGCGCCGGCATGGCCGGCCCCCACGATCAGAACGTCATAATAGCTCATCCGCCCGCTCATCCTCTTTTATCCGGGGCTTTGCTTGGCGGCATTTGGCGGTGCTGGCAAGCGCCGATGTCGCTGGACGGACAAGCGATGCCCGCCAACCATCGTCGGGGCGGTGCGCGCCGGTCAGGACATGGTCAGCACGCCTTCATAGGCGCGGTCTTCCAGCGCCTTGCCGGCACCCATGGCGACGCACATCAGCGGCGTGTCAGCGATCCGCACGGGCAGGCCGGTGGCTTCCGACAGCGCCTCGTCCAGCCGGCGCAGCAGCGCGCCGCCGCCGGTCAGGGTGATGCCTTCGTCGATGATGTCGGACGAGAGTTCGGGCGCGGTCTGTTCCAGCGCGGTCATCACCGCCATCACGATCTGGCCGACCGGTTCGGACAGGGCGTCGCAGATTTCCGCTTCGCTGATGGTCATTTCGGCCGGGCGACCATTCACCAGGTCGCGGCCCTTGACGATGATCCGCTCGCCCTCGCCATCGGGCGGGGTGGCGCAGCCGATCGCGCATTTGACGCGCTCGGCGGTGGCTTCGCCGATCATCAGATTATGGACGCGGCGGATGTGCGAGGCGATGGCGTCGTCCAGCTTGTCGCCGCCGACGCGGGCCGAATTGCTGTAGGCGATGCCGTTGAGCGACAGCACGGCCACTTCGGTCGTGCCGCCGCCGATATCGACCACCATCGCGCCGCGCGGTTCGGTGACGGGCAGGCCGGCGCCGATCGCCGCGGCCATCGGCTCCTCGATCAACTGCACCCGCGCCGCGCCGGCGTTGGAGGCCGCATCGCGCAGCGCCCGGCGCTCGACCATGGTGGAGCCGGTCGGCACGCAGATCACCACATCATAGCGGCGGCCGAAACGCCCGCCATCCTGCGCCTTCTCGACGAAATGCTTGATCATCTGTTCGGCGACGTCGATGTCCGCGATCACGCCGTCACGCAGCGGGCGGATCGCCTGGATATTGGCCGGGGTCTTGCCCATCATCAGCTTGGCTTCATTGCCCACCACCTTGACCTTGCGGATGCCGCGGATGGTCTCGATCGCAATGACGGACGGTTCGTTGAGCACGATGCCGCGATCGCGGGCGTGGATGACGGTATTCACGGTGCCAAGGTCGATCGCCATGTCGCAGGCGGTCGAGGAGAAGAAGCGGGGCATTTTCATGGGAAAGCGGCGATCTGCAAAGATTGTGAAACAATGGCTCCCTGTGCCGCCGCCCGGCGGCGATCAGAAGGGCGCTGCGCCAGTCCGTCCGTTTCCCGCGTCTGGCCGAGGGTGAAGGGACGGAAAAGCACGGTAAAGGGCGGTTCAGGCGGTCTCGCGGATCAGGCGGCGACCCAGCAGCACACCGGCAATGCCGAGCAGGAACAGGGTCCAGCCCGGCGCTTCGGGCACCGGCGTGCCGCCCGAACTGCTGCCGGTCGGCGGATCGATCGGCGGGGTATAGGTTCCGGTATAGGTGCCCAGATGCATCTCGCCATTCTGGGTCAGGTTGCCGAACACGGCCGATCCCTGAATATAGTTGGCGGTGGTCGCATCGGCCCAGGGGGCCAGCAGCGATCCGCCCCAGCTATTGGTGAGGTCGAGCGACTGGGCGTCGCCGAAATTCCAGATCACATGTTCGCCCAGATTGGCGGTGCCGCCCAGGAAATTGTCGTTGAGACTGACCGTGCTGCCGCTGACATTGACGATCGCGGTGTCGGCGCCGTTCAGGTTGAAGGCGATCTCGCCCACCTTGTCGAGGTCGGCGGCACTGATCGAGAAGACGGCCAGGCCGTTGGCGTCGGGGCTGGCGTTGAAGGTGGCGCGGTTGCCGCTGATGACCATGTCGCTGTTGGCGGCCAGGCCCGACAGGTTGGTCGACAATTGTTTCATGCTGCCGGCCAGCACCGTGCCCTGCGTCGCCAGGCTGGATGCGAAGCCGGGGTCCGACGTGGCCAGGCCGGACTGGACGCTATTCTGGTTGATATTGGTGTTGCTGATGGTGCCGCCGACCTTCACCGTCTGGGCCGCGCCATTGAGGTTGAAGCCGCTTTCGACATTGCCGCCGACCAGCGCGCCCGACCCGTTGTTCAAATTCTTGATGCCGCCGGTGACATTGCCGACCACGGTGAGGCCCGCCTGTCCGGTCGTGGAGGTAGCGGGGGTGCTGATCTGGTAGCTGGAGGAGGTGCCGGTAAGGTCGCCGCCAACGAAGGTACGGCCCTCCACTTCGGAGGAGGAACTGAGATCACCCAGCACGATCAGATTCCATTCGCGCAGCGCGTCGGTGCCGGTGACGGGCGAGGCATGAGCGGGGGCGGCAGCAAGTAGCGCCAGCGACGCCGAAATCATGAAACCGGTCTTTTTCATAATGGATAACGCCAAGTCTTCGCATGTCGTCACAATGGATTGCGTGACGCGTGGCGAAGTCCCCCCTTCCGCTCCCTGGATTGTCGGCCCCGACTCCGGCGCCGGGGCGCCAAGGACAGGGTGGGCGCGCCATAATCCTGTCGGACCGGCGCGGCAATATTTTATTAACTATTGCGCGAAGATCGTGGCGGCTCGTCTTGGCGAGGGAAGACGCGGACTTTTCAGGCCAGGGTCAGGTAAAGTTCCGCCTCGATCAGCCACTCGCTGCCAATCTGCCGCCATTTGGCGGTGTAGGCGCCCGAGGCGATGAGGATGCCGGACGATGCGGCGGCGCCCTGCCACTGGCCATGTTCGAAGGCGATCGGTTCGACGGGCGAGACGAGGATCGTGTCGGGCGTGCGGGTGTAGATGCTGCGATCGGGCGCGGCAAATTCGCGCTTCCAGGCCATCAGCTGCGCCTTGCGCCCGGCGATGACGCCGCTGTCGGTGCCGGTCACCATCACCACATCCTGCGCCAGGATCGGCCCGATGGCGGCTAGGTCGGCATCGGGGAGCGCCCGGTTGAAGCTGGCGCGGCGCAGGCGGATGGCAAGATCGGCGGTGGCGGTCATGGCGCTTCCCTTAGCAGGCGGCGCTGCCGTCGCCATGCCCGAAGGCCAAAAAAAGAACGCCCGCAGCGGGCTGCGGGCGTTCCGTTCGCCAGACCGGGCCATGTCGAGGAGGGCATGGCCGGCCCGGCGGGGAGAGGGGGGTTAGAGCTTGTAGCCCAGGGTCAGCACCCAGGAGCGGCCTTCGCCCGGATTGGCCCAGCCATTGTTGCGGATGCTGGTATAATATTTTTCGTTGGTGAAGTTCTGGACGTTGAGCTGGGCGGTCAGCTTCTCCGCGAAGGTGTAGGACAGCATCGCCCGGTGAACGAGATAATCGTCCGAGTGATAGATCGGCCCGATCGTCGTGCTGCCGGCCACCAGCGGCGTGACCAGGGCGCGATTGTTGAGCGCGAAGCTGCCCTGATAGGTCAGGCCATAGCCCAGTTGCAGCCCGAAGGGCAGGGTATAGGTGGTGAACAGGCTGCCCGAATGCTTGGGCGTATTGGTCATATCCTGACCCTTCTGCACATCGGGGATCAGAACATTGTTGCCGCACGGGTTGGACGTAGCCGATCCGATCCCGGATGCAGTGCCCGTCCACGGGCTCGCAAGGCACGCATTGGACACGCTCTGGATGACCTTGCTTTCGAGATAGGTGTAGTTGGCGAAGATCGTCCAGGCTTCGGTGATGTTGCCGCTGGCGCCCAGGGTGACACCGTTCACGCGGTTGCGGCCATCATTGACGGGCAGCGCGCCGACGAACGGATCATTGCTGGTGACGCGATAATTTTTGCGCTCGTTGCGGAACAGGGCAGCGGTCAACTGAAGGCCGCCATCGAACAGGTCGATCTTGCCGCCGATCTCGTAATTGACTGCTTGTTCCGGATTGGCGTCGCAGGCGTCGTTGGAGCCATTGGTCCCGATGATGATCAGGCCGCAGCCCGATCGCACCGTGGTGGCCGTCGGCGTCTTGCTGTTGGCATAGGCGACATAGAGGCTGGCATTGTCGGCCGGCTTGTAGACGAGGCCGACGCGGTAGGAGAAGAGATCGTCGCTCGCATTCTGCTGCGGGCCGGTGGTGTAGGCGCCGCCTGCGGCCGGCGTGGCGATCGTGTCGGAGCGGAAGCGGGCGCGGTTATGCTCCCAGCGGACGCCGCCATTCAGTTCGAGCCCGTCGACGATCTTGGCCGCAGCAAAGGCATAGGTCGCGATGTTGAACAGATCGCCCATCTGGTGGCCGGACCGGATCTTGTTGACCGGGCCGGTATAGATGCCGTTCGGATCGCTGATGCTGATCGGATCGAGCGTGGGGTTCGGCGTGGCGCCGTTGGCGTTGCGCAGGACGTTGCCATTGTCCAGCGTGTAATCTTCCTGCAGCATCGAGGTGCCGATGACCAGCGTATGGCCGCCCGGAATATTGAAGGTCAGGTCGAGCTGATTGTAGAGCGTCTGGTTGACCGAGTCCCGGAAGCCGCCACGCGGGCCGCTGGGATAATACATGCCCGGCACCTGGCCGGCGGCGCAGGCCGCACCGGTCGGCAGCGTGCCGTTGGCGAGGCAATAGGCGCCCTGTGGCGGGTTGACGACCAGATTCTGCTCGACGCGCTGCCAGCGCGACAGGTTGCGGACCGACAGCAGGTCGCTGAAACGATGATCGAAGATCGCCGTCGCCTGGTCGATCGTCTGATCCTGCTTGTCGAGATTCTTATAGCCATAATAGCCGCTATAGGGCACGCCGGGCAGCGGCCCGTCATAGATCGCATTCTTGTAATAGGGGATGCCGTAGAGCGGCGTATTTTCGTCTTCCTGATGGGTGTAGAGCAGGGTCAGCGAGGTCGGTCCGTCCACGCCCAGCTTGACCGAGGGCGCCACGCCCCAGCGCTTGTAGCTGTCGACATCGCGCCGGGCGACGTCATTTTCATGATACATGGCGTTGAGGCGCACGGCGATTTGCTCGTTGACGCGGACATTGCTGTCGATGGTCGCCCGATAATAGTCGGACGTGCCGATGCCGCCCTGGACCAGCGTTTCGCTGTCGGCCTTGGGACGCTTGGTGACCAGGTTGATATTGCCGCCGATCGCGCCCGAACCGCCATAGACGGAGTTGGCGCCGTTGGTGACCTCGATCTGCTCCAGGTTGAACGGGTCGGTGCGGCTATATTGGGCGCTGTCGCGCACGCCGTCGATGCTGATGTCGGTGTTGGCGCTCTGGCCGCGCAGGTTGATGCTGTCGCCATAGCCGCCGCCGCCTTCGCCCGCGCCGAAGGTGATGCCCGGAACGGTCGACAGCACGTCGCGCAGGGTGAGGAGGTTCTGCTTCTGGATGGTCTGGTTGCCGATCACCGTGATGGTCTGCGGCGTGTCCAGCAGGGGGCGAACATATTTGGGCGATTCGGGCTTTTCCACCTTGATGGAACTGTCGTCGATCGCCGTGTCGGTGACCGTGACGCCGCCCAGTGCCTGGCCCTGGCCATTATCCTGCGCATGCGCGCCGGATGCGAAGGCCATTGCGCCGACGCAGCTCAGTGCAAGGAAGGATGGAGTGTTTCCATATTTCGCCATTGTTTCAGAACCCCTTTCGATTGTTGCAGGGGCTGCTATTGCGACCTATTCGCATTGTCAATGCTATTGCGAGTGGATATCTGTTTGACGATGCTTTTTTGCTAAATGATGTAAAAGTCGCACAGTTGGAAATGGCTAAATGGCCAACATATGGATCATGACAGCCCATCAGCGGCGCGTGCCTGTCAGTGGCACCCGAACGCATCGCTTTATGGTGTGCGATGCTGCTTCACACGCGGTCGAATGCGCACAAGGCGGCCAAAACCTGCCGATTTTGGCGGTCGGCCTCGAAATGGGCGAGGGCGGGGTCATGATCGGCGATGGCGTCGATGATGCGCAGGCGACCGTGGCGCCATATGCGGAGGTTGAACATGTCGGCCCTGGCGCCCTCGCGCTCCACATCGCGCGCGCTCCCCAGTGCGACACGGGTCAACAGCTCGAACAGGGGCTGGCTGACCATTTTGAACAATATGTCCTGCAGCCGGCCTTCCAACTGGCCGAGCCCGTCCATGCTATCGCATGCATCGATCTGACTGCGCAGATCGAGTAATTCCCTGTGAAGGGCCTGGTCGTCGCATCGCGCGGCAGCGGCGCAGAGCCGGTTGAACAGCAGCGAGGTGATGTCGAGTATCTCGCGCCAGGAACCCGGTTCGCCGCACAGATAGGCGCCCAGCATCCGTTCCAGATCGGCCATTTGCGGTCGCCGGCCATAATAGCCGCCGCCTGGCCCGCGCCGAACCTCCAGCAAGCCCTCATGCTCCAGGATGCGTGCTGCCTGCTGGACCGTGACGATGCCGACCTCCAACTCGCGGGCAAGGGTTTGCAGCGAACCAATCTGCTCGCCGGCCGGTGCAGCGAGGATGCGCCGGCGCAGGGCGTCGGCGGTATGGCGGACGATCTGCCGCTTGCCGGTCGCCGGTTCCATCGGGTCATTTTGCTGGATGAGGTTCATATGAATTAATGCGCATATTGATTGAAATTTCGCAAGGGCGATGCCGAAAGAGATCGCCTTGATGATCTAATAATATGCATACTAATAACGATCTCAAGAGTCGCCGCCCGGTTCTGGAGCGGTGCCGCTGCGCTTACCGCGCCGGAAGGAGAGAGCCATGGCGTTCAGGGATCCCGTGATCGACGCATTGCCGCGTCACCCCATCATCATTGGCGGACAGCGCGAAGTGCCCACCGGCCAGGCGCGCCACGCCCATGTCTATCCCGGCACCGGCAAGGTGACGCAGGAACTGGCGTTGGCAGATGCAGAGGATGTCGACCGGGCTACGGCCGCCGCGCGCAGGGCCTTTCCCGCATGGCGCGCGATGCCCGGCGACAAGAGGCGCGACCTCATGTTCCGCATCGCCGCCCTGCTGGAGGCCAAGTCGGCGGATTTCGCGCCGAGCCTGATCGCCGAAAATGGATCGGTGGCGATGGTGGCGCCCTATATGGGCTATGATGCCGCCCAGAAATTCCGCTATTTCGGCGGCTGGTGCGATAAGCTGCACGGTCGCACCATCCCGATGTGGGGCGCGCCGGCCCATGATTATGTCAGCTATGATCCCTATGGCGTGATCGGCATCATCGTGCCGTGGAACGGACCGCTGTTCGCCGCGACCATGGTGCTGGCGCCGGTGCTGGCAGCGGGCAATTGCGTGGTGATCAAGGCACCGGAACTTGCCCCCTACAGCGTCATGCAACTGGTCGAACTGCTGCATGAGGCGGGCCTGCCGGATGGCGTCGTCAACCTGGTCACGGGCGGCGCCGATGTCGGCGCGGCGATGGTCAGCCATCCCGGCATCGACAAGATCGAATTCATCGGATCGGGCGCGACCGCGCGCCAGGTGCTGACCAATGCGGCCCAGTCGCTCAAGCCCGTCGGCCTGGAACTGGGCGGCAAGTCGGCCGTGGTCGTGTTCGATGATGCCGACCTGATGCTCGCGGCGAAGAAGGGGCTGACTGGGGCGATTTCCTCCAATGGGCAGGGCTGCATCAATGGCACGCGGCTGCTGGTCCAGCGCGGCATTTATGACCGTTATCTCGACCTGATCGGGGCGATGGCGGGCCATGTGCAGTCGGGCGACCCGTTCGATCCCGCGACGGTGCTGGGGCCGGTGATCAGCCAGAATGCGCTCGACCGGATCAGCGGGATGGTGGCGCGCGGCGTCGCCGATGGCGGCCGGATCATCGCGGGCGGCCATCGGCTGGCCGGCGATTTTGCCGATGGCTTCTTCCTGCCGGTAACGATCCTGGCGGACGTGCCGGACCAGTGCGAGATCGCCCGGAATGAGGTGTTCGGGCCGGTGCTGGTCGTGACGCCGTTCGAGGATGAGGAGGAGGCGATCGCGCTCGCCAACGGCACCGACTATGGTCTGGGCGCCTATGTCCACACCCAGAATTTGCGCCGCGCCCATCATATGGCGCGCGAGCTGCAGGCGGGCATGATCCATGTGAATGGCGCAGGTGAGGCGATGCAGCCCAATTGCCCGTTCGGCGGCTTCAAGCAGAGCGGCCATGGCCGGCTGGGCGGGGTCGAGGGGCTGCATGAGTTTCTCCAGCCCAAGAATGTCTGGATGAGCATGGCCGCGCCGGAGGGCGGGCAATGAGCCTGTGTGATCCCGCAGCGCGCAGCGCACTCGGCAACAGGCTTCAGGCCGAACTGACGGGGCGGGATGATCCCGCGCCGCAATCGCCGGTGGCGGACAGCTGGCGCGATTTCATCTATGCTGAAATCTGGTCTCGTCCGGGGCTGGATCGGCGCGCGCGCTTCCTGATCGCGCTGGCTTCGGCGGCCGGCGCCGATGCGCCCGCCGACCGGCTGGACGGCTATGTCCGTGGGGCACTGACGACCGGCGCGCTGACCCAGGCCGAATTGCGCGAGGCGGCGTTGCATGTCGCGGTCTATTCCGGCTGGGACAAGGGCGGGGCGATCGATGCGGCGATTGATCGGGGCGAAGCAGAGCAGGAACTGGCGCCGGTTCTGCAGGCGCCGATCCGCGCCGAACCCTGGGATGCGCAGCGACGCATGGAGCAGGGCTTTGGCGAATTTCGCGCGGTGATGACCTTTGACGGCCCGCGCGTCGGCAATGGCCTGCCCTATCTGCAGGATGGCATATTGAACTTCGTGTTCGGCGAGATGTGGTGCCGGCCGGGCCTCGACCAGCGGTCGCGCCGCTTCCTCACGCTGGTGGGCGTCGCGGACTCCGCGGCCACCGTGCCGATCGCCAGCCATTTCCACGCGGCCATGGCGAGCGGCAACTGCACCGCCGCCGAACTCAACGAGTTCGTCCTCCAATATGCGGTCCATGCCGGCTGGCCCAAGGCGTCGGTGATCCAGGGCGTGGTGCTGGAAATGGCCGGGAAGGTCGCCAAGGGCCTGGCCTGGAACGAGACAGAGGGGGGCAAGCAATGAGCATCTCGATCGACATGCGCGGCAAGGTGGCGCTGGTGACCGGGGCAGCCTCGGGCCTTGGCCGCGCGACGGCGGTGAAACTGGCACAGGCCGGCGCCCGGCTGTGGTTGGTGGACGTCAATGCGGAAGGGTTGGCCGAAACGCTGGGCCTGCTTCCTGAGGGGGAGCATCAGACGGCGGTTGTCGATCTGGCCGATCCTGATGCTTGCCGGGCGACCGTCGATGCCGCCGTCACCCATTTCGGCCAGCTCGATGCGCTGTGCAATGTCGCCGGCCTCATCTATCTCGCCAATTCGCCCGACATGGCCCGGCTGCTGTGGGACAAGACGCTGGCGGTCAACCTGACCGCGCCCTTTCTGCTGTCGCAGGCGGCGATCCCGCATCTGCTGAAGGCGAATGGCGCGATCGTGAATGTCGTTTCCTCGGCCGCCTTCATCGGCGAGGCCTATGCCGCCGCCTATTGCGCGTCGAAAGCCGGCCTCCTCAATCTCACCAAGGCGATGGCGATGGAGTATCAGAAGCAGCCGATCCGCATCAACGCCGTCGCGCCGGGCGGCATGATCACCAATATCGCCACCAATTTCCGGCCGCCCGAAGGTTGCGACCTTGAACTGCTCAAGCGCTTTTCCGGGATGCGCGGGACGGTCGAGGTAGAGGATGTCGCCGACATGGTCGCGCTGCTCGCCTCGCCGGCCGGGCGTGGCTATCATGGCAATTGCATCTCGATCGATGCCGGGATCACCGCAGGATGAGCAAGATGGAACGGATCGGCTTCATCGGCCTTGGCAGCCAGGGTGGTCCCATGGCCGAACGGATCGCGGCCGCCGGCTATCCGCTCACGCTCTGGGCCCGCCGCCCGGATGCGCTGGCGCCCTTTCTCGAAAAGGGCGCCACAGCAGCGCCGGACATCGCGACATTGGGAGCGACCTGCGATCATGTCGGCATCTGCGTCGTCGATGATGCCGGCGTGGCGGAAATCGTCGATCAATTATTGCCGGCGATGCGATCGGGCAGCCGGATCTTCATCCATTCGACCATATTGCCCGAACATTGCGTGGCGCTGGCCGAACGCTGCGCGGAACACGGTGTCGCCTTCCTCGATGCGCCGGTCAGCGGCGGCGGCCCGGCCGCGGCGGCCGGCACCTTGACCCTGATGTGCGGTGGTGCGGTCGATGTCTTCGAGGCCGCCCGGCCGGTGCTGGAAAGCTTTGGCGGCCTGATCGTGCGGATGGGCGATGTCGGCGCCGGGCAACGGGCGAAGATCGTCAACAACGCGCTGATGGCGGCCAATATGGGTCTGGCCCACGCCGCGATGGAGGCGGGCAGGGCGCTGGATCTGGATGGCACGGCCCTGCGCGACCTCATCAAGGCGAGCAGCGGCCGCAGCTTCGGTTTCGAGGTTTATGCCCGCCTGCCGACGCCCGGCGCCTTTGCCCATGGCGCGCCGCTGCTGCGCAAGGATGTCGGTCTGCTGATGGCCAGCCTGCCCGATGATGCCAGTGCCGAAGCCTTGTCCCGCGCCGCCACGCCCTTTCTCTCCGCCGCCTGCGGCGACTGACTTTTCAGGAGACCGATCCATGTCCTTCACTCTCGACCAGTTCCGCCTCGACGATAAAGTCGCGATCGTCACGGGCGCCGGCGGACGCGGCAATTCCATCGGCCGGGCCTATGCACTGGGGCTGGCGGCGGCCGGTGCCGCCATCGTCGTTGCTGACCTCAATGGGGAAGGCGCCCAGGCGGTGGCTGACGAGATCATCGCCAGCGGCGGCCGCGCCATTGCCGTCAAGGTCGATGTGGCCGATGAGGCATCGACGCTGGCCATGGCGACGGCGGCGAGTGATGCCTTTGGCGGCGTCGACATCCTCATCAATAATGCCGCGCTGATGGTCGATATCAGCTACGACAATATCGAAGCCGTGAGCCTCGACGCCTGGAACCGGGCCTTTGCGGTCAATCTCAATGGTGCGCTGCTCTGTGCCCGCGCGGTGATCCCTTCGATGCGGGCGCGTGGTGGCGGCCGGATCATAAACCAGACGTCGGGCGGGGCCTTCCCCGCAACCGGCCTCTACGGCATTTCCAAGCTGGCGCTGGTGGGTCTCACCACCACGCTCGCCAAGCAACTGGGCAAGGACAATATCACCAGCAACGCGATCGCGCCGGGCAATGTCACATCGGACGCCGGCAAGATGCTGGTGCCCGACGATTCCCCGTTCATCCAGTTCCTGCAGATGAGTTGCGCCCTACGCCCGCGCGGCGAGCCGGATGAACTGGTCGGCACGGCCCTGCTGCTCTGTTCGGACGCGGGGCGCTGGATCACTGGCCAGACGATCCATGTCGATGGCGGATGGGTGTTGCGGCCTTGAACGGAGGCGGGGCGTCATGGCACAAATTGCGGTCAGGCCATGATGCCCGCTGCCGGATCAGCGTCCGCGATTCCCGTTCGCAAGATTATCGGCATTTTACCGTAATCGCCGAATAATCTGCGTATTATCTCCAAAATCGTCAAATGTTACGAAACACATTCGGCCGCCCCCTTGATACCGTTTCCTCCAGAAAAGAACAGAAATGTGGCGAGGAAAACAAATAAAAACAGGGGGTTTTTATGTTGTCATCTCACAAGGGTCGCCTTTTCAAGCTGTTGAAGGCCGGCAGTGCATTATCCTGCATGGTCGCCATGGCTGGCGGCGTAGCGCAGGCCCAGGAACAGGATCAGGGCGAAATCGTCGTTACCGCGCTCAAGCGCAACACCCGCGTTCAGGACACGCCGATCGCGATCACCGCGGTCACCGGCGCCAGCCTGGAAGCGGCGGGCACCAGCAGCTTTACCGAACTGACCCGCGATACGCCCAGCCTGCGTATCGTCGATGGCGGCCCCGGCAATCGCCGCGTCATCCTGCGCGGTGTCACGGCAGCCGGCGAACCGACGGTCGGCGTCTATTATGACGAAGCACCGGTATCCGGCTCGGTCGGCACCACTAGCGATGCTGCCGGCGCCACGCCCGATTTCCGCATCTTCGACGTGGAGCGCGCCGAAGTGCTGCGCGGCCCTCAGGGCACGCTTTACGGCTCCGGTTCGATGGGCGGCACGCTGCGCATCATCTTCAACAAGCCCAAGACCGACAAGATCGAGGCGGCCTTTGCCAGCACCATGTCGGCGGTCGAGGGCGGATCGATGGGCGCCTCCTTCGACGGGATGCTGAACGTCCCGCTGATCGAGGACAAGCTGGCCATCCGCATCGTCGGCAACGCCACTCAGGTCGCGGGCTATGTCGACAACAGCTATTATGGCTACAAGAATATCAACGATCCCTACACCTATGGCGGCCGCATCATGCTGCGCTTCACGCCGACCGAGGCGCTGACGCTGGACCTGAGCGCCAATTACGAGAAGGCGGCCGGTGAATCGCCGCGCTGGTATGCCGAAACCGGCAAGCGCTGGACCACCGACGCGCGCGCGGAATCGGGCAATTACGACACCAATCGCATCTATAATGCGACGCTCAACTATGATTTCGGCCCGGTCGTGCTGACCGCCATCACTACGTACACCGACCGCGACCGCATCGTCGTCGGCGATGTCAGCGATACGTTCAATGGCCGCGACACCGCTGCCCGCTGCCAGACCTATCGCGGCAATGGTGCGGCCTGCTCCGCCGACGTGCTCGCCGATTATCTGTCCGACACCCGCGCCTTGCTGTCGTCCAGCCTGTATCAGCCGCAATCGGTCAAGAACTGGCTTAACGAAATCCGCCTGAGTTCGACCGGGGATGGCCCGCTCAACTGGACCGTCGGCCTGTTCAGCGAAGACCGCAAGACGGTGGTGCGCTCGACCCTGCTCAAGGCCGATCCGGACACCGGCTTTCTGTACGATCCCGACGATATCGCCAATCTCGCCTATGACCGCACCATCAACGACAAGCTGAAGCAGAAGGCGGTCTTCGCCGAAATCTCCTACAAGCTGTTCGACAAGCTGACGCTGACCGCTGGCGCGCGCTATTATGATTACAAGAAAACGGTCGGCGGTCGGATCGACATGGGCCAGGAACATTATGCCTCGGTGGTGACACCTTATACCGAAGCCAAGTCGTCCGAGGACGGCGTTCTTACCAAGTTCAACATCTCCTATCAGGCGACCCCCGATGTGATGATCTATGCCCAGGCGGCACAGGGCTTCCGGCCGGGCGGCGTCAACCAGGTGATCGGCCTGTCGGCGGCGCTGGCCGCCTACACATCGGACAGCCTGTGGAACTATGAACTGGGCTTCAAGAGCAAGATCCTGCCGCGCACCTATCTCAACATGGCGACCTACCAGATCGACTGGAGCAACATGCAGGTGTCGGCCCGCACGGCGGGCACCGGCTCGGTCTTCGGCCTCATCTCCAACGTCGGCGCGGCCCGCATTCGCGGCGTCGAGGCGGAATTCTCCACCGAGATCGCCGGCATCAGCTTCAGCGCCAATGGTTCCTACACCGATGCCAAGTTGACCGAGGACCAGGTCAGCACCATCGTCGTGGCATCGGGCCGCAAGGGCGACCGGATCGCCAATGTGCCGAAATGGAATTTCGGCGGATCGGCCGAATATAAGCATATGCTGACCGATGCCATGGATGCCGTCATCCGCACCGATGTCACCTATAATGGCAGCTCCTACAGCACGATCAGCCCGACCGACACCTATCGGCGCCGGCTGGACGATTATACGCTGACCAACCTGCGCCTGGGTGTGCAGGCCAGCGACAACAATTGGGGCGCCCATTTCTTCGTGAACAATCTGTTCAACGAACTGGCGGTGGTCAGCTCCAGTTCCAGCAGCAACACCGGCGGCAAGACGGTGGTGTTTACCGCGCCGCCGCGCACCTACGGCATCAACCTCACCAAGAAGTTCTGATCGCCTGGCACGGGGGGCGGCCTAGTCGGTCGCCTCCCTTTTCGGGGGCCTTATGGCGGCCCCGTGATCGATACAGGGGGATGATATGTTCAAGCGACACATGTGTTTCGCCGGCCTTTCACTGCTCGCACTGGCTGCCGGCGGGGCGATCGCCCAACCCGCCAAGGCGCCGGTGGAAGCGGTCAAGCCCCGCGCCGGCGCCAATCCCGCACCGGCGCGCGCTGCCGGCGAAGGCGCCGGCCCGTTCCGCAAGATGGTGATCCGCGGCGTCACCCTGATCGACGGCAGCGGCGCGCCGCCGCGCGGCCCGGTCGACATCGTCATCGAAAATGACGTCATCGCCGACATCTTGCCGGCCGGTACACCCGGCCTGCCATTCAAGCAGGGGCGCGCGCCGACCGACGCCGATTATGAACTGGACGCGACCGGCATGTTCGTGACGCCTGGCTTCATCGACATGCATGTCCATGGATCCACTGACGACAAGGCGCCGGACTTGTCCTATTCCTACAAGCTGTGGCTCGCCCATGGCGTCACAACGGTACGCGGCGTCGACCTCGCACCCATGGAAGTGTCCCTGAGCGAACGGGCACGCTCCGCCCGTAACGAGATCGTCGCGCCGCGCATCTTCGCCTATCAGCGTCCTGGCCAGGGCAAGGGCTGGACCGGCGGCCGCACCAATACGCCCGAAAAGGCCCGCGCCTGGGTGCAATGGGCGGCCAAGCAGGGGATCGACGGCATCAAGCTGCTGGACGATCCGGACCAGCCGCCCGAAGTGATGGCCGCCATCATGGACGAGGCGAAGAAGCTGAAGCTGGGAACGACGGCGCATCTGTCCCAGATCGGCGTGGGACGCATGAATGCCGAACAGGCGGGCGACGCGGGCCTTGGCACCGTCACCCATTTCTACGGCCATTTCGAATCCCTGCTGAAGAATGGCCCGGTCCAGAACTGGCCGGTCGACTATAATTATGCCGACGAGCAGGATCGGTTCGGCAATGTCGCCAATCTGGCGGAAGAAAGCGTCGAGCCGGGATCGGATCGCTGGTGGGCCTATCTGGAGCATCAGAAGGCCAATCATGTCACCTTCGATCCGACCATGACCATCTATGCCGCCGGCCGCGACCTGATGCTGGCGCGCAATGCCGACTGGCACGACAAATATACCATGCCGCAGCTGTGGAATTTCTACATGTCCTCGCGCGAGAATCACGGCTCCTATTTCTATGACTGGACCACCGCGATCGAGGTCAAGTGGCGGAATTTCTACCACAAATATATGCGCCTGATTAACGACTACAAGAATATCGGCGGGCGCGTGACCACCGGGTCGGACTCCGGCTTCATCTTCAAGCCCTATGGCTTTGGCTATGTCCAGGAACTGGAGCTGCTGCAGGAAGCGGGCTTCAATCCGTCGCAGGTGATCCAGTCGGCGACGCTGAACGGCGCGCTGACGCTCTATGATCCCAGGGGTGAAGTGCCACCGATCGGCACGGTCCGCGTCGGCAAGCTGGCGGATCTTGTCATCCTCAAGGAAAATCCGCTGCAGAATTTCAAGACGCTCTACGGCACCGGCACGCTGCGTCTGAATGAACAGACCCAGCGGCTCGAACGGGTGGGCGGCGTCAGCTACACGGTCAAGGACGGCATCGTCTATGACGCGAAGAAATTGCTGGCGGATGTCGCGGACATGGTCGTTGCCGAAAAGCGGCGCATGGGCATGCCGGAACAGGGGCTGCCTCATCCCTGACGGGGCGGGGCATCATAATTCAACAGGGACGGGAAAAGAATGAAGAACAAGATGCTGATCCGGTCGGGCCTTGCTGCGCTCGCCCTCATGACGGTCGCCAGCGCCTCCCAGGCGCATGATCCGGACGAATGGTATGTCGGCGGCGCGGCCGGCATCGTCAACGGCAAGAAGCCGACCTTCGTGCCCGCGCCGGCGCGCGGCAGCGCTGACAATGTCGGCCCCTTCCGCAAGCTGGTGATCCGTGGCGCGACCTTGATCGACGGCACCGGCGCACCGCCGCGCGGCCCTTATGACATCGTGGTGGAAGGGAACAAGATCACCGCCATCACCCAGGCCGGCTGGCCCGGCCTGCCGCAGGCGAAGGGGCGTGCGCCGACCGACGCCGATTATGAGATCGACGCGACCGGCATGTATGTGATGCCCGGCTTCAACGACATGCATGTCCACACCCCCGCCAGCGACAAGGCGCCGGATATGAGCTATGCCTACAAGCTGTGGCTGGCCCATGGCGTGACCACGGTGCGCGGCGTGCCGCTGGCTGATCCGGTCGTCGCCAGTTCGGAAAAGAACCGCTCCGCCGCCAACGAGATCGCGGCGCCGCGCATCTTCAACTACCAGACGCTGGGTGCCGGCTGGGACGGCGGGCCGATCGACAGCCCGGACAAGGCGCGCGCCTGGGTCAAATGGGCTGCCGCGCACAATATCGACGGCATCAAATTCTTCAATCGGCCCGAGGAGACGCCGCAGATCATCGCCGCCGCCATTGACGAGGCGCACAAGAACAAGATGGGCACCACGGCCCATCTGTCACAGACCGGCGTCGCCAATTTCAACGCCTATGACGCGGCCGAGGCGGGACTGGATACCGTCACCCATTATTATGGCCATTTCGAATCCCTGCTGAAGGACGGGACGATCCAGCGCTTTCCGTCCGACTATGACTATAATAACGAACAGCATCGCTTCGGCGAGGTGGCGGAAATCTGGAACCAGACGGTCGAGCCGGAATCCGAACGCTGGTGGGATTATCTGAAGCATCAGAAGGAGAAGCATGTCACCTTCGACCCGACGATGAACATCTATGCGGCATCCCGCGACCTGATGCGGGCGCGCAATGCCGACTGGCAGAATCTCTACACCACGCCGCAGCTCTGGGCCTATTTCCAGTCGACCCGCGACAATCACGGTTCCTATTTCTACGACTGGGGCACCGAGAACGAGTTTGCGTGGAAGAAATTCTACAACAACTATTTCAAGCTGGTGAACGACTATAAGAATATCGGCGGCCGGGTGACGGTCGGCACTGATTCCGGCTTCATCTACAAGGTCTATGGCTTCGCCTATATTGAGGAGTTGGAACTGCTGCGCGAAGCCGGCTTCTCGCCGCTGGAGATCATGCGCTCGGCCACCATGTGGGGTTCGCAGACCCTCTATGAGCCCAAGGGCATGGCGCCACCGACCGGCGTGCTGCGCGTCGGCATGCTGGCCGACATGGTCATCACCAGGGAAAACCCGCTGGCCAATCTCAAGACGCTCTATGGCACCGGTCATTCGCGTCTGAACCCGGAAACCAACAAGCAGGAAATGGTCGGCGGCGTCAGCTACACGATCAAGGACGGCATCGTCTATGATGCCAAGAAGTTGCTGGCCGAAGTGGCCGAGATGGTGAAGGCGGAAAAGGCGCGTACCGGCCAGGCCGGCGCCGGTCCGGCCAATCCCAACGCCATGTAATGGATCGAAAGCGGCGCTCTGGGATAGGGCGCCGCTTTCAAGTCATAGCGGCAGCGCCGTCGTCGACTTGACCTCTTCCAGCACCGCATAGGTCCGCGTCTCGCGCACGCCGGGCATGTCGACCAGTTCCTCGGCCAAGAATTTCCGATAGGCGGCCATGTCCTTCATCCGGACCTTGATCAGATAGTCGAAGCCGCCGGCCACCATATGGCATTCCAATATGTCCCGCTGCCGCCGTGTCGCTTCGGCAAACTGGCGGAAGATGTCGCCGGTGGTGCGGTTGAGCAGCACTTCGATGAAGATCAGCAGCGGCCGCTGGTTGAGGTGCGGGTCGAGCAGCGCGACATAGGAAGAGATATAGCCATTGTCGCGCAGCTTGCGGGTCCGGTCGAAACAGGCCGATGGCGAGAGGTTGCAATGCTTGGCCAGATCCTGGTTGGTTATGCGACCATCGATCTGAAGCTTGTTCAATATCTTCCGGTCAGTTTCGTCCAGGTTCATCGAAACCCCCAAAACGCTAGCAGTTGGCCAAACCTCAACGATATCGGTGCAAGTCGCGGAAAATGCTGGGCTGCGATCCCATGGGCTCATGCCGGGGATAACGTATCGCTGTGGGAAACCCTCAGCGGCATCGCACGTCCCTCGCGGGATTTGCGCCCAACTTGCCAGCGAGGCATGAGTGTACTAAATAGTACACAATGTCGCAGCCGTCAGGGCTGGGCGACTCGATCGGCCTGTGGACCCGTGGGCACCGCTCTCCGACGACCATAAGAGATGAAGGAGGTGCCGCGTGTCAGGCACGAAAATGCATGGCCAGCCGCTCGTTCGCGGTTGGCTGCTTCTGTTGGGGGCGGTGATCCTTGCCGCTGGCCTCTTTTTCGCCATTGGCGGCGGCAAGCTCGTCAGCCTCGGCGGCAGTCCCTATTTCCTGATCGCCGGCATTGCGCTGGTTTTTGCGGGCGGCCTCATCGCCCTGCGCAAGACCAGCGGCGGCCTGCTCTTCGGCGCCACCTTCCTGGTGACGGTCCTCTGGGCGCTGTGGGAAGTCGGCTTCAGCTTCTGGCCGCTCATCTCCCGCCTGCTGGCGATGGGTGTCGGCGCGACCGTCGTTGCGCTCTCCTATCCGCTGCTGCGGCGCGGCGACGGTTCGTCGCCCGCCTGGAGGCCTGCATTGCTGATGGCGGCGCTGGTCGGCCTCGGCTCGGCGGCCGGTGCGGCCGGCATGTTCATGGTCCATCCGACCGTGCCCTTTGCCGGGCAGGTGGCATCGCTAGTGCCGGTCGATCCGGCGCGCGAGCAGAAGGACTGGACCGCCTATGGCAACACGCCGGGCGGCAGCCGCTTCGTTGCGCTCGACCAGATCACCCGCGACAATGTGAACAAGCTCAAGGTCGCCTGGACCTATCGCACCGGCGACGTCGCCCAGAGCGACGGCAATGGCGCCGAGGATCAGAATACCCCGCTGCAGGTCGGCGACACGCTGTTCATCTGCACCCCGCATAACAATGTCATCGCCCTCGACGCCGATACCGGGCGCGAGAAGTGGAAGACGCTGGTCAACGCCAAGGCGTCGGTCTGGATGCGCTGCCGCGGCCTTGCCTATTTCGACGCCCATGCGCCGATCCAGCAGCCCAGCCTGCCCGGCGCAACGCCGGTGACGGCAGCTACCGTGCCGGCCGGCGCCGCCTGCCAGCGCCGCATCCTGATGAACACCATCAATGCCGAACTGATTGCGCTGGATGCCGACACCGGCAAGTTCTGCGCCGATTTCGGCACCAACGGCCGGGTCGACCTGAAGGCCGGCCTCGGCGATGCGCCCGATCCCCAATATCAGCTCACCTCCGCGCCGACGCTGGCGGGCACGACCGTCGTGGTCGGTGGCCGTGTCGCCGACAATGTGCAGGTCGACATGCCGGGCGGCGTGATGCGCGGCTTCGACGTCATTACGGGCAAGCTGCGCTGGGCCTTCGATCCGGGCAATCCGGCGATCACCGGCGCGCCGCCGGCGGGCAAGAGCTATGCCCGATCGACCCCCAATGTCTGGGCCGCCATGTCCTATGATCCAGCGTCCAACACCGTGTTCATGCCGGTCGGCAGCGCCTCGGTCGATCTCTATGGCGTCACCCGCAGCGCCCTCGATCATAAATATGGCGCGTCGATGCTGGCGCTCGACGCCACCACCGGTCGCGAAAAATGGCATTTCCAGACGGTCCATAACGACCTTTGGGACTTCGACCTGCCGATGCAGCCGAGCTTCGTCGACTTCCCCGTCGATGCCGCCCGCAAGGTGCCTGCGCTCGTCTTCGGCACCAAGGCGGGGCAGATCTATGTGCTCGATCGCGCCACCGGCAAGCCGCTGACGGACGTCAAGGAAGTGCCGGTCAAGCCCGCGAACATTCCGGGCGAACCCTATTCGCCGACCCAGCCCAAGTCGCTGGGCATGCCGCAGATCGGCGTCGGTCCGCTGACCGAGGCGGACATGTGGGGCGCCACTCCGTTCGACCAGCTGCTCTGCCGCATCGCCTTCAAGGGCATGCGCTATGAAGGGCTCTACACCGCGCCCGGCACCGACAAGTCGTTGAGCTTCCCCGGATCGCTGGGCGGCATGAACTGGGGCGGCATCTCGACCGATCCGACCAGCGGCACCATCTTCGTCAACGACATGCGGCTGGGCTTGTGGGTGCAGATGTTCCCGCAGACCGCGGCGCAGAAGGGCCAGTCGGGCAGCGCCGGCGAGGCGGTCAATACCGGCATGGGCAGCGTTCCGCTGAAGGGCACGCCCTATTCGGTGGTGAAGGACCGCTTCCTGTCGGCACTGGGCATTCCCTGTCAGGCGCCGCCCTATGGCACGCTGACGGCGATCGACCTTAAGAGCCGCGCCATCAAGTGGCAGGTGCCGGTAGGCACGGTGCGCGACACCGGGCCGATGGGGATTCGCATGGGCCTGCCAATCCCGATCGGCATGCCGACGCTGGGTGGCACGCTGGCGACGCAGGGCGGGCTGGTCTTCATCGCCGGCACGCAGGACTTCTACCTGCGCGCCTTCAACGCGGCGACCGGGGCGGAAGTGTGGAAGGCCCGCCTGCCGGTCGGCAGCCAGGGCGGCCCGATGAGCTACAAGTCGCCCAGAAGCGGCAAGCAATATGTGGTCGTGACGGCGGGCGGCGCGCGCCAGTCGCCTGATCGGGGCGATTATGTGATCGCCTACACGCTGCGCTGAACCATGGGCGGGGCGGCCCGGCGCCGCTCCGCCTGTTTGTCGTCATCATTCATGTCACCGCGCGCAGATGTGCCGCGCGGAAGGGAGGGGCTTTGGCCCAACATCTTCACCATCATGCCCGCCTGACCGTGGCGATATTGCTGACCCTGCTGCCGGCTGCGGGCGCCCATGCGCAGGACGTTGCCTCGGAAAAGTCGGTGGCGGCCCCGCGCGAGACGCTGACCGGCGACTGGGGCGGGCTGCGCACGCGATTGAAGCAGGCGGGCGTCACGGTGCGCGCCGACTATGTCGGCGAAGCCTTTGCCGCGGTCGATGGCGGCCAGCGGCAGGGCAGCGCCTATACCCAGCAATTACGCGCCAGCCTCGATTTCGACATGGACCGGATTGTCGGCATCTCCGGCGGCATCGTGCATGTCACCATCAACGACCGGCGCGGCGTCGGCCTCTCTTCCGACATCGTCGGCAATCGCCTGCCGATCCAGGAGGCGGCCGGCGGCAATTATACCCGCCTTTCGGAATTCAGCTACGAACAGAATATCGACAATGGCCGGCTCAACCTGCGCCTGGGCTATTTTGCCATGGGCAATGATCTGGGCGGGATGATCCTGGGCTGCAATTTCGTCAATGCGGCCTTCTGTGCCCATCCGCTGTCGGAATCGGGCAATAGTGGCTGGTATAATTATCCCAATGCCCGCTGGGGCGCGGCGGTGCGCTATCGCATCCGGCCCGATCTGGCGCTGCGCACCGGCGTCTATCAGGTCAATCCGCGCCTCAACGATCCCGACAATGCCTTCCGCCCCTTTGCCGGCGGCACAACCGGCGTATTGCTGCCGCTGGAGCTGGAATATGATCCCGGCATCGCGCCGGGCAGCCATGTGCTGCCGGGCCATTACAAGATCGGCGCCTATTATGACACGTCACGCGCCGCCCGGCGCGGCGAGCAGGGCATGCTGCGGGGGCGCTATGGCGTCTATGCGCTGGCCGACCAGATGATCCTGCGCGAAGGGACGGGTAATCGCGGCCTCTCCATCTTCGCCCAGTTCACCGCCAATCCGGAGGCGTCGGCGCAGATTACCCACTGGTATGCCGCCGGGCTGGTCAAGACCGGCACCTTTGCCGGCCGGGACGCCGACAGCATCTCGATCGGCATCGTCCATGCGCAGGTCAATCCACGCCTGCGCCGCGCCGAGGCCGATGCGCAGGATATTCCCGGCGGCTATGCCGCGCTGCCGGTGGGCGAGACCGCGATCGAGATGAGCTATGGCATCCAGCTGCGGCGCTGGCTCAGCATCCGGCCGGACGTCCAATATATTCTCGATCCCGGCGCCTTTTCCTATCGCCGCACCAATGATGCGCTGGCGCTGGGCGGCCAGGTCAAGATGCAGTTCTGATCCGGTCGATGGTCTCGGCCCAGCCTTCAGGCGTCTGCCCGGCAATAGCGCAGCACATTGTCGATCACCTGCGCGCGGCGCCGCTCGGCCGCCGCTTCGCTGGTCATGTCGACGCCGAAGATCGCGTGGAAACTGTGGCGGTTGGACACGAAGTAGAAGGCGAGGGCGCTGATCGTCATGTGCAAATCGACGGCGTCAAGCCCGGCGCGGAAGCTGCCATCGGCAATGCCGCGATCGATCAGCGCCTGGGTCTTGGGCAGGACGATCTCATTATGCCCTTGCGAAATCTCGCCGACATGCGGGCCGCCCCGGATATTCTCGTCCATCACCAGCCGCACCAGTTCGGGATGGTTGAAATGATAGTCGAAGGTGAGGGCGGTCAGCCGCTCCAGCGCGGCGAGCGGCGGCAGGTCGCCCAGTTCGGCCTCCAGTTCGGCCGATCTGATGCCGCGATAGGCTTCGGTCAGGACCGCGCGATAGAGTCCGTCCTTGCTGCCGAAATGATAATAGATCATCCGCTTGGACGTCGCGGTCGCGGCCGCGATCTCGTCCACCCGCGCGCCGGCATAGCCTTTTTCCGCGAAATGCCGGGTGGCGATCTCGATGATGTCGCGCCGGTTGCGTTCGGTGAAATTCTGCTTGTCCACGCCTCGCTTTGCGACGCCGGGCGGCCTATTGCAATGCACAACCGGCGCGCCCGATCGCGATCCGCCGGTCTGCCGATCGAGGAGGAATGCGCTTGATCCCCGACAAGAAGACCCAGATCGTCATCGTCGGCGGCGGTGCCGCCGGCCTCGAACTCGCGCGCAAGCTCGGCGCCCGCTACGGCCGCAAGCGGCATGACATCATCCTGATCGATCGCAATCGCACCCATATCTGGAAACCGCTGTTGCACGAGGTTGCCACCGGATCGCTCGACGCCAGCCTGGACGAGGTCGGCTATCGCAGCCACTGCCATCGCTGGGGCTATCGCTATCTCTATGGCACGTTGCAGGGCATCGATCGGACTGCACGGCGGGTCCATATCGCGCCGGTGTTCGATCCCAAGGGGCGCGAGGTGGTGAGCGCCCATTCGGTGCGCTACGACTATCTGGTGCTGGCCTATGGATCGGTCACCAATGATTTCGGGACGCCGGGCGTCGCCGACAATTGCCTGTTCCTCGACAGCCGGGCCCAGGCCGACAGTTTCCGGGACCAGTTGCTCGACCATTGCCTGCACGTGTCGCGCGCCATGTCGGCCGATCCCGCGTCGGATGCACGGGTGCGGATCGCGATCGTCGGCGGCGGCGCCACCGGGGTCGAACTGGCCGCCGAACTCTACAATGCCGCCGATGCGCTGGGCTATTATGGGCTGGAAGTGTTCGATCGCCAGCGGCTCGACGTCACCCTGCTGGAGGCCGGGCCGCGCATCCTGCCGGCCTTGCCCGACCGGCTGGCCGACGCCGCGCGGGAGGAACTGGAGGTGCTGGGCGTCAAGGTGCGCGCCGGCGTCGCCGTCACCGCCTCCACGCCCGAGGGAATGGAGACGAAGGATGGCGGCTTCGTCCCCGCCGATCTTCAGGTCTGGGCCGCCGGGGTCAAGGCGGCGGCGATCCGCGATGGCCTGGATGGGCTGGAACTGTCCCGCGCCGGTCAGGTGATCGTGCGCCCGACGCTACAGAGTCTGGCCGACGACCGTGTCTTCGCGATGGGCGATTGCGCCTCCTACACGCCGCAGGGCGCCGATCGGCCGATCCCGCCGCGCGCGCAGGCCGCGCACCAGATGGCAGACACGGTGTTCGCCAATCTCGGCCGGCTGATGGCCGATCGCCCGCTCAAGACCTTCGTCTACAAGGATCATGGCTCGCTGGTGTCGCTCAGCCGCTATTCGACGGTCGGATCATTGATGGGCAAGCTGGTCGGCGGGCGCATGGCGGTGGAGGGACGGCTGGCCCGCTTCGTCTACATGTCGCTCTATCGCATGCATCTGCTCGCCGTTCACGGCAACATACGCGGCCCCGCGCTGATCCTGGTCAGCCATATCAACCGCTTCGTGCGCCCGCGCCTCAAGCTGCATTGAGGCGCCGGGCGGCTGCGGCGGCAAGCGACAGGGGCATCGCCAGAGCACTGCTGAGATCAGGTTGAGGGCGATCAGAGGCGGCGTCTGCGGCCTGGTCTCTCGCCTGAATGCGCCCCTAAAGGCCATTTTCGATGTCTAGGAAATGGTAGCGGAGGAGGGACTTGAACCCCCGACACGCGGATTATGATTCCGCTGCTCTAACCAGCTGAGCTACTCCGCCCCATGGGCTTCGCAGGGGGTGTTTCCCTGCGGTGAGGCGGCGCTATACGCAGGGGATGGACGGTGGTCAACGGGGCGATTGCAAAAATCTGCATTCTTTTTTGAACGCCTTGTCAGAGCCCCCGTCGCGCGCCGGTTTGCGCGCGTAGAAACGATCGGCGCGACCTATTTCCGCAATCCCGACATCGCCAAAGGAACGCTTTTTCCGCTCCGCCATTTTTGTCTTGCAATCGCAACGATGCGGCGCACTATTGTTGCAATGCACAACCGGCCGAGGGCCGAGGGAGGAACGACAACTTGCCCTTCCATGAAATGTTTGAGCCTGATGGTTCGCTGCGCCCCTGTTACGACGAAGTGCAGAAATGGGTGGAGCGGACAGGCATAGCCGGGCTCAATCGTCGCATGGATGAGGCGGAAGCGATCTTCCGGCGCATCGGCATCACCTTCGCCGTCTATGGCGAGGGCGGCGACCCGGAGCGACTGATCCCCTTCGACCTGCTGCCGCGCATCTTCACCGCGAACGAATGGCGCATCCTCGACAAGGGCATCCGCCAGCGCGCCCGCGCCCTCAATGCCTTCCTGCACGACGTCTATCATCGTGGGGAAATCGTGAAGGCCGGGATCATGCCGGCCGACATCATCTATCGCAACAGCGCCTATCTGGCCGAAATGGCCGACTTCACCCCGCCGGGAAAGGTCTATAGCCATATCGTCGGCATCGATATCGTGCGCACCGGACCGGGCAGTTTCGAGGTGTTGGAGGATAATTGCCGCACCCCCTCGGGCGTGTCCTACATGCTCGAAAATCGCGAGATCATGACGCGCATGTTCCCCGAACTGTTCGCGCAGGGCATGGTCGCGCCGGTCGACGATTATCCCGCCGAATTGCTCAAGAGCCTGAAGGAAGTCGCGCCGCCCGCCTGCAAGGGCGATCCGGTGGTGGTGGTGCTGACGCCCGGCTCGCTCAACAGCGCTTATTATGAGCATAGCTTCCTCGCCGATCTGATGGGCGTCGAACTGGTCGAGCCGACCGATCTGTTCGTAGACAATGACCGGCTCTGGATGAAGACGACGCTCGGGCCCAAGGCGGTCGACGTCATCTATCGCCGCATCGACGACGAATATATCGACCCGCTGGTCTTCCGCCCCGACAGTCTGCTGGGCGTGCCGGGCATTTTCAGCGTCTATCGCAATGGCGGTGTGACGCTGGCGTCTGCGCCCGGATCGGGCATCGCCGACGACAAGGCGGTCTATATCTATGTGCCCGAGATGATCCGCTTCTATCTGGGCGAGGAGCCGATCCTCGACAATATCCAGACCTGGCAATGTTCCAAGCCCGACGAAATGGCCTATGTGCTGGAGCATCTGCACGAACTGGTGGCCAAGGAAGTCCATGGATCGGGCGGCTATGGCATGCTGATCGGCCCCAAGGCGAGCAAGGCGGAGGTCGAGGCCTATGCCGAGCGGATCAAGGCCAACCCCGGCGAATTCATCGCCCAACCGACGCTCGACCTGTCGACCGTGCCGACGCTCGGCCCCGCCAGCGTGGTCGGACGCCATGCCGATTTCCGTCCCTATTGCCTGGTCGGCAAGCAGTTGCGGCTGGTCCCAGGTGGCCTCACCCGCGTGGCGCTGACCGAAGGATCGCTGGTGGTCAATTCCAGCCAGGGCGGCGGGGTCAAGGATACCTGGGTGTTGCAGGACTGATGGGCGCGACCGCCTCCTTCCTTCCGATTGCCCCTGATGATGCCGGGCCGGGCGCAACGACGTCGGCCCCCACGGTGAAAAGAGCCAAGACATGCTGAGCCGGACCGCCGAAAATCTCTTCTGGATGGCGCGCTATATGGAGCGCGCAGAAGCCACCGCCCGACTGCTGTCGATGGGGCAGCGCATGGCGATCCTGCCGGGTGCGCATCATCGCGACGAATGGCGATCGGTCGTGCGTGCGACCGGCGCCGGGCATCAGTTTCCCGATGGCGTCCCGGTGACGGAAAGCGATGTCGTGTCCTTCCTGATGCTGGACGCCGACAATCCCAGCTCGATCCGCTCCTGCCTGCTCAAGGCCCGCGCCAATGCCAAGTCGGCGCGCACCATGCTGACCCAGGACATGTGGGAGGCGCTGAACGACGGCTGGCGCAAGCTCGACAGCTATGACGTGGCCGAGGCCAAAGCGCAGCTGCCGGCGCTGATCGACTGGGTGAAGACCCGCGTCATGACCTTCCGCGGCGCGGCCCATTCGGGCCAGCTGCGCAATGAGGGCCATGATTTCCTGCGCTGCGGATCGGCGCTCGAACGAGCACAGATGACGCTGCGCCTTCTCGATGTAAAATATTATGTGCTGCTGCCCGAGACCGAGGTGATCGGCGGTAATCGCGACCATTATCAATGGACGTCGGTGCTCTATGCGCTGTCGGGCGCGCGCGCCTATCATCATGTCTATGGCGGCACCTACACGCCCTGGCAGATCACCGACTTCCTGATGCTAAACCGGCTGTTCCCGCGCAGCGTCGCCTATTGCTGCGACCAACTCGCCTATCGGCTCAACCGGCTGGCCGGCTGGCACAATGCGCGCGGCACCTGTCATGACACGGTGAAGCAACTGGTGAGCGAATTGGAGGAACTGGACGCCGGCGAGATTTTCCGCCGCGGCCTGCATGAAACGGTGCAGTACAGCCTGATGATGAGCAACCGGCTCGGCGTCGAGATCGCCGAAACCTATCATTTCGGCTGAAGGGGGAGGGGAAGCGCGCCATGAAATTGCTCGTCCGTCACCAGACCGTCTATGGCTATCCCGCCTCGGCCGGCCGCGTCGCCATGCGGCTGAAGCTGGTGCCGGTCGATACGCCGGGCCAGAAGGTCCATGACTGGCAGGTCAGCATCAATGGTGAGGCGCTGACCAATTTCCGTCCCAACAGCTATGGCGAGATGGAGGCGGTGTGGGTCCGCCATGATAGCCTGAACGAGGCGGTGATCGTTGCCGAGGGGCTGGTCGAGACGCGCGAGACCCATGGCATTGGTGGCTTGCCGCAATGCCGGGTCGATGCCCGCTATTTCCTGCGCGACACGGCGCTGACCAGGGCGTCCGATGCGATCCGCGCCATGGTTGCCGCCCTGCCGGAAGGAGACGGGCCGCTGGCGCAACTCCATGCCCTGTCTGCCGCGATCAGCGATGCCGTCCAGTATCGGCCGGGCATGACCGGTGCCGACACGACCGCGGCGCAGGCCTTCGCGCTGGGTGCTGGCGTGTGCCAGGATCATGCCCAGATATTCCTTGCCGGTGCGCGCCTGCTGGGGGTGCCGGCCCGCTATGTCTCGGGCTATCTGCTCGCGTCCGAAGGCGATCTGCTGCACGAAACCCATGGCTGGGCCGAAGCGCTGGTGCCGGGGCTGGGCTGGGTCGGATTCGATCCGTCCAACCGCGTCTGCGTCACCGAACGCTATTTGCGCTTGGCCAGTGGTCTGGATGCCGACGAAGCTGCCCCGATACGGGGCTCCGTTAAGGTCGCGGGCGATATCAGCATTGACGCCGATGTCCGGATCGCGCAGGCGGAAGACGGAGTCGAGGAACGGCAATTGCAACGCCAGCAACAGCAGAGCACGCCCACGCCCCGCTCCTAGGGTAGAGATAAGCAGGACTTCGGGGCGATGACCTATTGTGTGGCGGTACGCGTGGACCAGGGGCTGGTCATGCTGTCGGACACCCGGACCAATGCGGGCATGGACAATATTGCCCGCTTCCGGAAAAGCTTCACCTATCATGTCGAGGGTGAGCGGGCGATCACCTTGCTCTGTTCGGGCAATCTGTCGATCACCCAGGGTGTGAAGACGATGCTGTCGCGCGCGATCCGCGAGGCGGAGAGCGACCCCGAGGTCGAAACCATCCTCAATTGCGACACGATGCACCGCGCGGCGCAGCTGGTGGGCGACGCGATGCGCACCATGCAGGGCCGCTATCGTGAGAGCATCGCCATGGATGGATCGGCCGCCAGCGCCTCGATCATGATCGCGGGCCAGCGCAAGGGCGGCAAGCCGCGCCTTTACCTCATCTATTCGGCCGGCAATTTCATCGAGGCGACCGAGGACACGCCCTTCTTCCAGATTGGCGAGCATAAATATGGCAAGCCGATCCTCGACCGCATCATCCAGCGCGAGACGAGCCTGGAGGACGCGACCAAGGCAGTGCTGGTGTCGATGGATTCGACCCTGCGTTCCAACCTGTCGGTCGGCATGCCGCTCGACCTCACCGTGATCGAGACCGACATGTTCGACTTCCGCGTCCGCACCCGGATCGAGGCGGACAATGAGGAATTCGCCATGATTTCGCAGGGCTGGTCCGCCGCCCTGCGCAAGGGGTTCGAGGATCTGCCCAACGTCCTAGATTAAGGGGAGGGGGCTCTAGCCCGCCACCTCCAGCAACATGGTAGCGACCGCCTTCGGCTCGGTGATCATCAGGTCATGGCCGGTATCGATCTCGAAATTGCGATGGCCGTCCAGCTGGCGGGCGCGGGCCTCCTCCGGGCTGTTCTGCAACGCATAGGTGCAATTGATATTGGTGCGCGGCAGGCGAAACGCCGCGTCGCCATTTTCCAGCCGTAGCGGCTGGCCGAAACATTTCCACGGATGCGGCGTCAGCCGCGCCTCGGTCCAGGCAACATCGGCCGGATCGGTGATGCCGAAGAAGCCCGCCATGCCGGGGAAGGGCCACATCACCAGTTCGATCCCGTCGACGGTGCGGCCCATGGCACGGGTCGGCTCCATCTGCGCCGGTGCCACTATTTCCAGCGATTCCCCATCCCTGGGATGGGCGGCATCCAGATAGACCAGCTCGCGGATGCGCTCGGCCGCGCGATCGGCGACGCCGGTGATCACCATCCCGCCATAGCTGTGCCCGACTAAAATGACATCCTCCAGCCCCTCGAACGTCATCAGCGCCACCACATCCTGGATATGCGTGTCGAGATCGATGTCGGCGTTGAGCAGATGGGCGCGCTCGCCAAGGCCGCTCAGCGTCGGGCAATGGACCTCATGCCCCGCCGCGCGCAGCCGCCGCGCGACCTTCTGATAGCACCAGCCGCCATGTCCCCCGCCATGCACCAGCAAGAATGTCGCCATGCTCCGTCTCTCCAATGCCCTATCGATCCGCTATTTGTGATATATCATGGATCATAAGGCAACGCGGCTTGTGCAACGCCGAGGCGATGCTGCGGCTCAAGCTTTGGCCGTCCCAAGCAAATCTCCTGCCCAACTCCTGCTTGCGCGGGGGCTGGCAGGGCCTATCTCTGGCGGCCACACGAATCGCAGCTGGAATTATTGATGACCGCCACCCACTCCACCCGCATGCTCATTCTCGGTTCCGGCCCGGCCGGCCTGTCCGCCGCCATCTATGGCGCGCGCGCGGGCCTGGCGCCGATCGTGGTGCAAGGTATGCAGCCAGGCGGCCAGCTGACCATCACCACCGACGTCGAAAATTATCCGGGTTTCAAGGATGTGATCCAGGGCCCTTGGCTGATGGAGCAGATGCAGGCCCAGGCCGAACATGTCGGCGCGCAGATGATGTATGACCAGATCGTCGATGTCGACCTGTCCGAACGGCCCTTCAAGCTGAAGGGTGACAGCGGCACCCTCTATGTCGCCGACACGCTGGTCATCTGCACCGGCGCCCAGGCCAAGTGGCTGGGCGTCGAGGGCGAGGAGCATCTGCAGGGCAAGGGCGTCAGCGCCTGCGCCACTTGCGACGGCTTCTTCTATCGCGGCAAGAAGGTCGTGGTCATCGGCGGCGGCAACACCGCGGTCGAGGAGGCGCTCTACCTCACCAACCACAGCCATGACGTGACCCTGATCCATCGCCGCGATTCGCTGCGCGCGGAAAAGATCCTGCAGCAGCGCCTGCACGCCCATCCCAACATCAAGGTGCTGTGGAACAAGGCAGTCGACAAGTTCGTCGGCGGCGGTACGCCTGAAGGTCTGGTCGGCGTCGATCTGATCGACACCGTCACCGGCGAGAAGTCGCACGTGCCGACCGATGGCGGCTTCGTCGCGATCGGCCACCACCCCGCGACCGAATTGTTCGACGGCAAGCTGCCGCTCGACGAAGGCTATATCGTGGTGGAGAAGGGCACGACCCACACCGCCATTCCGGGCGTCTTCGCGGCCGGTGACGTGACCGACAAGATCTACCGCCAGGCAGTGACCGCAGCCGGCATGGGCTGCATGGCCGCCCTCGACGTCGAACGCTTCCTCGCCGAAGCCGACTTCGAGCAACTGGTCGAAGCGTAAGAGCCTGTTTGAAAAATCGCGAAAGGGCGATTTTTCAGTACGGTTCCGGCCCGCTCCCCCGCCCAACCACCCGACAGGATGACACTGGGTCGGGCGGTTGGGCGGGGGAGCGGGCTGGAACCGGCTTCCTCAAACGGACTCTAAAAAAAAGGGCTGGGCCGGAAACGGCTCAGCCCGAACTTTTTTGGGACAGGGCGGTCTTTAGCCCAGCTTGGCGCGCAGGAACGCGACCAGCGTGCCGAAGGTCTCGAACGTGTCGCCGTCGATATCCTCATCCTCGATCAGGATGTCGAAGCGATCTTCCATTTCGGTGAGCAGGCCGGCAACAGCCATCGAGTCCAGCTCGGGCAGGGCGCCGAACAGCGGCGTTTCGGCCTCGAACGCATCGGCCCGCTCCTGCGACAGGCTCAGTACGTCGCGCAGCAGCGCCCGCACCAGGGTTTCGATATCGTCTGTCCGGTCGACCGGCTGAGTGGTTTGCGCCCGCATGATGGCGGCTATCTAATGGCTCGCCGCCTATCCGACAAGCGCGGAAATGCAGGTGCGCGCGGCGGGAATCCAGCTGGATGCGCGGCGCGGATTGAACAGGTCGATCTGATGGAGCGGAATGCGCTCGTCCATCCACTCGCGCTTATAGTCATTGTCACCGGTGCCATAATCGATCGTCGCGACCCGATCCTGGTCGATGGCATGGGCGAACATCGCATGGCTCAGCAAGGTGCCGGGCGATCCTTCGTCCTGGGTGCTGTCATGGGCCAGCTTGTGGATCAGCGCCGTGCCATGCTCCACCGTCCATAATTGGGTTGCCACGGCGCGGCCGTCCAGCCGGGCAAAGCCCAGCCGCAAGGTGCCGGCATCGCTTTCCCGCTGCGCCAGGACGCGCAGGAAGTTGAGGCCAGGCTCGGGCGCCTTCCAGCTATGCGCCTGGACATCGACATAATCCTGCCACAGCGTATCGGTCAGCTTGTCATGGATGCTGAGGTCGTAACGGCCCAGCCGGGCCTTGCGCCGCACCTGGTTGCGCAACCGGCCGGGACGCTGCGCCCAATAGCTGGCAAAATCCCGGCCATCGACGTGCAGCAGATATCGGCCGCCCATCGGCCTCTGTACCGCGAACCAGCCGGCGCGGCGAAAGGCGCCGATCAGCGGGCCGGGCAGGGCAAGCGGATAGAGGTTGATCTGCGCCTGATCGCGCAGCAGATGGCGGGCGATATTTTCCAGCAGCCGGGCCTGTTGCCGCGTGTCCGGTGCCCCGAGAAAAATGGGGCTCCAGGCGAAACTATACCAATTGGCAAGGGCAGTTAGGCGACGAGCCGAGGGCGCGAGAAGGAACAACCAGGCCTCGCAGGCGTCCTCTGTCTGTTGGAACACCCTGAGCGGGGTGTCGCCAAGGCAAAGGGGGTGCAATGTTTCAAACCAGTCCAGCCGGTCGAACAGGCTGTCGATATGAGCGCGGTCCATCCGGCCGCCGATCGCCGACCGCACTTCCGACAGCGTCCGATATTCCCTTGGGACCAGCAACCTATTATCTCCCGGCACCTTAGCTGCCCTTAGGACCTAATTCTGGACATGACGTTAAGCGACCCCCTGTTGGCTTCCAAGGCGCCAATCGACGATGCCGATGTGCAGCCGATAGACCATCTGCTGCTGCGTGGCGATCCGGAACGGCCGGCGCTGGCGGGGCGATCGGGCGCGCAGGATTATGCCGAACTGGAACAGGCCCTTGGTCGCCTCGCCGGATGGCTGGCGGGCTTTGGTCTCGCGCCCGGCGCACGGGTCGCCAGCTGGGTGGCCAAGGGGCCGGTCGCGGCGCTGATGCCGCTCGCCGCGCCGCGCGCGGGGCTTGTCCATGTCCCCATCAATCCGCTGCTCAAACATGCGCAGGTCGCCCATATCCTGGCCGACAGCGGCGCGGCGCTGCTGATCGGCACGGCCAGCCGCCTGTCGACGCTTGCCTCGGATGATGTCCCGGCCGGCTGTCATCTCCATCGCGAGGATGATGCGGCCGCAGGGATGAGCGGCGGCGCGGCATTGCCGCCGTCCGATGCCGCGCCCGATGCTCTGGCCGCCATCCTCTATACCAGCGGATCGACCGGCCGGCCCAAGGGAGTGATGCTCAGCCACGCCAATCTCTGGCTCGGCGCGGTGTCGGTGGCCCATTATCTGGAGATGGGGCCGGAGGACCGGACGCTGTGCGTGCTGCCCTTCAGCTTCGACTATGGCCAGAACCAGCTGCTTTCGACCTGGTATGCGGGCGGCTGCGCCTACCCTCTCGATTATCTGACCCCGCGCGACGTGGTGAAGGCGGTCGATCGCTGGGACATCACCACCCTGGCCGGGGTGCCGCCGCTCTGGGTGCAACTCACCGAACTGGACTGGCCCACGGAGATCGCAGCCAAGCTCCGGCGCCTGACCAATAGCGGCGGGGCACTGACCCGGCCGCTGGTCGCGCGGCTGCGTGCGCTGTTCCCGCAGGCCGATCTCTATCCCATGTATGGCCTGACGGAAGCCTTCCGCTCCACCTATTTGTCGCCTGCTCTGGTCGACAGTCACCCGGATTCGATGGGGGCGGCCATTCCCTTTGCCGAGATATTGGTGGTCCGTCCCGACGGCACGCTAGCCGAGGATGACGAGCCGGGCGAACTGGTCCATGCCGGCCCGCTGGTGGCGCAGGGCTATTGGCAGGATGCTGCGCGCACCGCCGAGCGCTTCAAGCCCGCCCCGGCCGCCTCGCGCCATGGCGGCACCGCCGTATGGTCCGGCGACACCGTCCGCCGCGACGCGGATGGGCTGCTCTATTTTGTCGGTCGCGACGATGCGATGATCAAGTCGGCCGGCAATCGCATCAGCCCGACCGAGATCGAGGAGGCGGCTGGCGCCGTTCCCGGCGTGGCGGAGGCTGTCGCTCTTGGCGTCAAGGATGAGCGGCTGGGGCAGGCGGTGCTGCTACTGCTGCGCGCCGCCGATGCCAATGTCGGCGTGGCTGTTGCCGCCCATCTGAAGGCCGAACTGCCCAATTTCATGCAGCCGCGCGAGACGCTAGTGCTTGCACAGTTCCCGCGTAACCCCAATGGCAAGATCGATCGAGTCGCGCTGGCCAAGGAGTATGCGTCATGAAGCCCATGGGCCCCATTCCCGCCTGGTTCGCCGAAGAAGAAGGCATGCTGCTGATCGGCGGCTGCGGTGCGGCGAGCCTGGTCGACGAAGCGGGCGACACGCCGCTGTTCGTGTATGACATGGGGATCATCGAGGCGCAGGTGCGTCGCTTCCGCGAGGCGATCCCCAAGAAGATCGATCTTCATTATGCGATCAAGGCCAATCCCTACGCGCCGCTGCTCTCGCGCATGGCGGGGCTGGTCGACGGGTTCGACATCGCATCGGGCGGTGAACTGGCGATGGCGCTGGAGGCCGGCATGGACCCGGCGCGGATCAGCTTTGCCGGACCGGGCAAGCGCAATGACGAACTGGAAGCCGCCATCCATGCCGGCATCACCATCAACCTGGAGTCCGAGGGGGAGGGCGCGCGCGCGCTGACCGTGGCGGAGCGCCTGGGGAAGGTGCCGCGCCTCGCCGTGCGGGTGAACCCGGATTTCGACCTCAAAGGGTCCGGCATGCGCATGGGCGGCGGCGCCAAGCCCTTCGGCGTCGATGCCGATCGCGCGGCCGCGCTGGCGCGTGCGATGATCGATGGCGGCGCGGACTGGCGCGGCTGGCATATCTTCGCCGGCAGCCAAGCGCTCGACCCGATGGCGATCATCGAGACTCAGGCGGCGACCATCGATCTGGCGGCGCGCCTGTCCGACGCCGTCGGCGTCGCGCCGCCGCTGGTCAATCTGGGCGGCGGTTTCGGCATTCCCTATTTTCCCGGTGACGAGCGGCTGGACATCCGGCCGATCGGCGTCGCGCTCGACACCGCGCTCAGCGCGCTGCCCGACATTCTGGCCGACAGCGCATTCGCGATCGAACTGGGGCGCTGGCTGGTGGGGGAGGCTGGCATCTACCTGACCCGTGTGGTCGACGTGAAGCAGAGCCAGGGTGAAACCTTCGTCGTCGTCGATGGCGGCCTGCATCATCAACTGGCCGCCAGCGGCAATTTCGGCACGGTCGTGCGGCGCAACTATCCGATCGCGGTGGCCAACCGCTTCGGGCGCGAGCCGACTACCCAGCCGGTCAATGTCGTGGGCTGCCTTTGCACGCCGATCGACCGGTTGGGCGAAAAGGTCGCGTTGCCGCCAGTCGATGTCGGCGATTTCATCGCGATCTTCCTTGCCGGTGCCTATGGCGCATCGGCAAGTCCCGCGGCCTTTCTTGGCCACCCAAGTCCTCGTGAACTATTACTTGGCTAATCCATGTCCGACAGCAGGCCTAACCCTATCTTTACCCTTTTCCGGCATGACGAGGATGAAGCCATGGGGCTGCACGCGATCATTTTTTCCGGTCGCGCGTCGGCTATGATGGTATGAAGGGGTGAATTTTATGCGTTTCCAGCGGATTTCCAGGCTCCTGATCGGTGCATCGCTGCCTGCGGTGGCCCTGTCGGGCTGCGCTTCGACCAGTTCCGCGCCGCAGCTTCCCCCCGCATCCTTCGTCGCAACCCAGGAAGGGCCGGGCGAGGAATATATCATCGGCCCGCTCGATAACCTGACCATCTTTGTCTGGCGCAACCCGGAACTGGGCGCCAAGGTGCAGGTGCGTCCCGATGGCCGCATCACCACGCCGCTGATCACCGACATGCCGGCCGTCGGCAAGACGCCCAAGATGCTGTCGGATGACATCAAGCTGGCGCTGACCCAATATATCGAAAATCCGCTGGTATCGGTGATCGTCGACAATTTCTCCGGCACCTACAGCCAGCAGGTGCGGATCGTCGGCGCGACCGAAAAGCCGGCTTCCATCCCCTATCGCGCGAACATGACGCTGCTGGATGCCATGATCTCGGTCGGTGGCCTCAGCGAATATGCGTCCGGAAACCGCGCCCGGCTGGTCCGCTTCGACAAGGCCAGCGGCAAGCAGAAGGAATATCAGGTCCGCATCGGCGACCTGCTCAAGAAGGGCGACACCAAGGCCAATGTCATGCTGGCGCCCGGCGACGTCATCATCATTCCGGAAAGCATGTTCTGATCATGGCGGGTCTGTACGACGAACTGCTGGTCCTACTCCACGGCATATGGAGCCGGCGCTGGATTGCGCTGGCCGTGGCCTGGGGCGTGTGCATGCTGGGCTGGCTGGGCGTATCGCTCATCCCCAATGGCTATGAATCCAAGGCGCGGGTCTATGTGAACACCCAGTCGCTGCTAGAGGACAAGATCGGCATCACCCAGGTCCAGTCCCAGCAGGATCTCGACCGGGTGCGCCAGACGCTGCTGAGCGCGGAAAATCTGGAAAAGGTCGTGCGCGGCACCGACCTTGCCCAGACCATTTCCGGACCGCGCGACGTGGCGGGCAAGATCACCACCCTGCGTGAGCATATCACCGTGCTGGCCCAGGCGGACCCCAGCATGATCGACATCAGCGCGACCTCGGCCGACAGCGGCCTGTCGGATGGCGCCAATGCCCGCATCGCCCAGCAGGTGGTGCAGAAGCTGATCGACATCTTCCAGGAAGAAAATCTGACCGGCGGTCGCACTGAGACCCGTCAGAGCCTGGCCTTCCTCGACCAGCAGATCGCCGGTCGCGGCAAGCAGCTCGAAGCAGCCGATAAGCGGCGCGTCGAATTTGCCCAGCGCTATGCCGGCGTGCTGCCGGGCGCCGGCACGATCAGCCAGCGCATGGATGCGGCCCGTCTGGAAATCAACAATATCGATGCCCAGCTGGTGCAGGCGCAGAGCGCGCTCAGCGCGATGAACGGCCAGCTCGCCGGCACCCCGGCGACCCTGCCGGGCGTGGCTGTCGGTGGCGGTGCATCCCCGCTGGCCCAGGCCCAGGCCGAACTCGCCGGCATGCGCGCGCGCGGCTGGACTGCCAGCCATCCCGACGTGATTGCCGCCCAGCGGCAGGTCGACAATCTGCGTCGCCAGGGCGGCGCCAGTGGCGCGGCCGCTGCCGGTACGCCCAATCCCGCCTATCTGTCGATCAAGTCGATGCAGGCCGAACGGGCCGCCACCGTGCAGGCGCTGTCGACCCGCAAGGCGCAGCTTCAGGCCGATCTCAACACCATGACCGCGCATCAGATCGATGAGCCGGGCGTGGCGTCCGAACAGGAAAAGCTGGATCGCGATTATGCCGCGCTCCAGACCCAATATGACAAGCTGCTCGCCGACCGCGAGGAAATCCGCCTGCGTGGCGACGTGAAGACCGAAACCGGCGCGGTGCAGTTCAGCGTGCTTCAGCCCGCCAGCCTGCCGACGGCGCCGGCCGCACCCAACCGGCCGCTGCTGCTGCTGGGCGTGCTGATCCTCGGCATCGGCGCCGGCATTGGCGTCGCTTTCGCGATCGGCCAGCTCAAGGGCACCTTCCCGACGGCCGCCCGTCTGGAACGGGCGGTGGGCATTCCGGTCGCCGGGTCGATCACCCAGGTCGCCAGCACGGCCCAGGTCGCTCTCGACAAGCAGCGGATGAAATGGTTTGCGGGCGCCAGCGGCGGCCTGGCTGCCCTGTGTCTGTTGTTGATCGTCGTCGAATTCATCCAGCGCGGTACGGCGTGAAGGAGCCTGATCCCATGAACCAGCATAGCCCCATCAAGGGCCGCGGCTCGCTGATCGAACGCGCCACCGAGATTTTCGATTTCCAGGCGGCCCTGCGTGGTCGTGCGGCGCCGGCCGTCGATGTGCCGGCCGATGCGCCGCCACCGCCGCCGATGTTCGATCCCGCGCCGCAGGCGCCGGCTCCGGTCGCGTCCGATGAAGCGCCGATCTTCCGCGCACAGGCCTGGACCAGCCCGGCCCAGCCGGTCGATCGCGACCGACTGACCGAAGCCGGCTTCCTGGTGCCCGGCGCGCCGGTCACCGCGATGAGCGAGGAGTTCCGCCTGCTCAAGCGCGGGCTGCTGACCCATCTTCAGGACAATCCGCGCGGCAACCGCATCCTCCTCTGTTCGCCCCATAGCGGCGAAGGGAAGACCTTCTGCGCGATCAATCTGGCGCTCAGTCTGGCGGCGGAGCAGGATCGCGAGATTTTGCTGGTCGATGCCGATTTCGGCAATCCGGGCATCCCCGAAACGCTGGGCCTGCAGGCCGGGCCGGGGCTGATGGATGCGCTCGCCGATCCGCTGGTCGCGATCGAGGATTGCGTGCTGCGCACCGACATTCCCTCGTTGTCCGTCCTTCCGGCGGGGCAGCGCAGCCATGCCGACACCGAATATCTTGCCTCGGCGCGGACCGAAATGCTGCTCCAGCGGCTGACCGAGGGGCGGCCCGACCGCATCATCGTGTTCGATTCCCCGCCCTTGCTCGCGGCCTCGCCCGCTGCCGTGCTGGCCAGCCATGTCGCGGTCGCGCTGCTGGTGGTGCGCGCCGACAAGACGTCGGAAAGCGCGCTGCGGGAGGCGGCTGCACTGCTGAAGGGCGGGGCGCAGGTCCAGTTGCTGCTCAACGCCGTCCGCTATACCGGCGGCGCTCGTCGCTTCGGTTCCTATTATGGCAAGGGCGAGCCGGGATGACCGCGCGTGACCTGATCGCCGGCACCTCGCTGCTGGTGCTTGCCAGTGTCAGCGCCCCGGCGCTGGCACAAGGCACGCCTGCGTCCACCAGGAAGGTCGACGTGACGCCTTATCTGGGCATCGATCAGGTGGTGATGGTGCCGCTCAAGGGCGACGGCGACGTCGTGACCTATACCAATCTCACCGCCGGCGTGACGGTGGAGGTCCAGACCCGCCGGCTCAACGCCGCAGCGGACGTCCAGTATATGCACAGTTTCGGCTGGGGTCACGCGACCGATTCCGACGTACTGAGTGGGATCGCCAATGCCGGCTACAAGCTGACCCCCGAACTCACCCTGCAGGCCGGCGGCATCGCCTCGCGCGTGCGCACCGACGGCTATTCGGGCGCTGCGGCGATCGACAATCGCTACACCAGCCAGATCTGGGGCGGCTATATCGGCCCCAGTTACGCCACGAAGGTCGGCGATCTCGACATCAAGGCTTCCTATCGGCTGGGCTATGCCCGCGTTGACGACGATGTCGATGTAAATGCCCCGGACGCCGCGATCGCCAATGGCTCGTTCGCGCAAAGCTGGACGCATGACCTGAACGGTTCCATCGGCTTTGCGCCGGGCACCATATTGCCGGTCGGCCTGACCGCCAGCGCGGGCTATAGCCGCGAGGATGCCAGCCAGCTCGATCAGCGGTTCGAGGATGTCTGGGGCCGGGTCGATGCGATCATGCCGGTTTCGCCCACGGTCGCGCTGCTCGGCGGCATCGGCTATGAGGATATCGAGATCAGCCAGCGCGCGCCCTTGCTGGACGAGGATGGCGTGCCGATCATCCGCAATGGCCGCTATGTCACCGACAAGAGTTCGCCACGCGAGCTTTATTATGATTTCGGCGACCTGATCTGGGATGTGGGCGTACTGTGGCGGCCCAATCGCCGTACTTCGCTCAAGGCGACGGTGGGCGAACGCTATGGCGGCATGTCCTATCAGGGCCAGTTCACCTGGCAGGGGCGCAACAGCAGCATCGGCATCGCCGTGTTCGACGGCATTGAAAGCTTCGGCCGGATGATCACGGCGGATGCGGCCGCCTTCACCGGCACCAACCTGATCGTGCCGCGCAATCCGTTTACCGGCGATCTCACCGGCTGCGCCTTCTCGCCGACCGGCGGGGGCGAATGCTTCAACGATGCGCTGGCCGGCATCACCGGCGCCAATTTCCGCTATCGTGGCGTTGCCGGGCAATATTCCACCCGGCGCGGCCCCTGGGGCTTTGGCCTGGGCGGCGGCTATTCCAACCGCAAGTTCATCACGCCGACGACCCAGAGCGTGCTGATCAGCGGTACCCACGACCAGAATTGGTATGGCAATGGCACCGTCACCTATGCGTTCAACGATCGCGATTCGTTGGATACGGCGGTCTACATCAATTATTTCGATGCCAGCGGCGCCCGTGCCGATGTCTTGAACTATGGTGCCTTCACAAGCTATTTCAGGGGCTTGACCAGGAAACTTACGGCATCGGCTTCGCTCGGCGTCGATGCGGCGAAGGCGGATGATTTTGACACGCTGATCAACGCGATGGGCCAGGTCGGCCTGCGTTACAGCTTTTAAGGGAATTCCGGTTATAAGGGCGTCTATGCGACGCCGGCATGCCGGATGGAGACGACAGATGTACGATCAGTTCTATGGATTGCAGGGCCGCCCGTTCCAGCTGACGCCGGACCCGCATTTCTATTTCGAGAGCACGACGCATCGCAAGGCACTGTCCTATCTGGGCTATGGTCTGGCGCAGGGCGAGGGCTTCATCGTCATCACCGGCGACATCGGCGCCGGCAAGACGACGCTGGTCGGCCATCTGATGAGCACGATCGATCCGGCGCGCCTGACCGCGACGAAGATCGTGTCGACCCAGGTCGAGGGCGATGACATGCTGCGCCTTGCCGCGCAGAGCTTCGGCCTGGCCACCGACGGCGTCGCCAAGGCGCAGATATTGCGCCAGATCGAGGCCTATTTGCAGGCGCAGGCCCGCGCCGGCCGCCGTTCGCTGCTGATCGTGGACGAAGCGCAGAACCTGCCGGTCTCGGCGATCGAGGAACTGCGCATGCTGTCCAACTTCCAGTTGGGCGGCCAGTCGCTGCTGCAGATATTCCTGCTCGGCCAGCCCGAATTTCGCGACCTTGTCCGGTCGCCCGAGCTGGAGCAGCTGCGCCAGCGCGTGATCGCGACCCATCATCTCGACCCGATGCTGCCGCAGGAAGTCGAACCCTATATCAGCCATCGCCTGACGCTCGTCGGCTGGACCGGCAATCCCTATTTCACCGACGATGCGCTTGACGCCATCTATGCCGCCACCGGCGGCGTGCCGCGCCGCATCAACGCGCTGGTCAGCCGCGTGCTGCTGCTGGGCGCGCTGGAGCAACTGACCGAGATTGACGGTCAGGCGGTCCAGGCAGTGATCGAGGATATGGGCGTGGACGAGGATGTCAGCGCCGAACCGATCGCGCCGTCCGTGCTGGATACCGCCGGCGAAACCGCGCCGGAACCGATCGCACCGGCCGAACCGGTTGCCGCTGCCCCCGCGCCGCAGGCGGTTGCCTGGCAGGCGCCGGCGCAGCCCGATCTCGTGTCGCCCGCCGTGCATGAGGAGATTGAGGCGCTGCGCGCCGAGATCGCCGCCCTGCGCGCGATGCAGAACCATGCCTCCTATGCCGCGCCGACGGTCGATCCCGAAGCCTTGAAGGGCTGTTTCGCCCTGATCGAGGAGCGCCTGTCGGGCCTTGAATTCCGCGTGGAGGAACAGGATGCGGCGCTGCGCCGCGTGCTGACCCTGCTGGTCGACTGGGTCGAGCGCGACGAACGCGCCGCCGATCCGGAGCGCAACGCCGCCTGATCGCGCCCGCGCGGCAACACCGGGACAAGATCATGATGCACAATGCCCTGTCCGTCGATGTCGAGGACTGGTTCCAGGTCGGCGCGTTCGAGCGCACGATCAGCCGTGCCGACTGGGATGCGCTTGCCCACCGGGTCGAACGCAATACTGATGCGGTGCTGGATCTGTTCGCGCAGGCCGGTGTCACTGGCACCTTCTTCACCCTGGGCTGGGTAGCGGAACGTTATCCCGCGTTGATGCGGCGGATCGCCGCAGCCGGGCATGAAGTGGCCAGCCATGGCTATGACCATGCGCGGGTCTTCACCTTCACCCCCGAACAATTTCGCGCCGACCTGCGCAAGTCCCGTGCGATCCTGGAGGATGCGAGCGGGCAGAAGGTGTCGGGCTATCGCGCGCCCAGCTTCTCGATCGACCCGCGCACGCCGTGGGCGCATCCGATCCTGGCGGAAGAAGGCTATGCCTATTCCAGCAGCGTCGCGCCGATCCGGCATGATCATTATGGCTGGCCCGATTCGCCGCGCTTCGCCTGGAAGCCGGTGGCGGGATCGGATCTGCTCGAACTGCCGGTCACCACGGCAAAGCTTGGCCAGCGCACGCTGGCGGCCGGGGGAGGGGGCTTTTTCCGCCTGCTACCCTATGGCTTTTCACGCTGGGCGATCCGCCAGGTGAATGGCCAGGCGCAGCGGCCCGCCATCATCTATTTCCACCCCTGGGAAATCGACCCGGATCAGCCGCGCGTCGCCGGCGCGCCGCTGCGCTCGCGGGTGCGCCATTACACCAATCTGTCCGTCATGGCCGCCAAGCTGCGCCGCCTGACCCAGGATTTCGCCTGGACCCGCGTCGACGCGCTGGTTGCGCAGGAAGCGGCGCGCGCCACATGATCGCGGGCAACCGGGCCGATCTGGCGATCACCACGCTGGACCTCAAGGATCCGGCGCAGGCGCAGGCGGCCGATGCCTATGTGCTGGCCAATTGCGCCAGCACGCCCTTTCATCGCCCGGCTTGGCTGATCGCGATCGAGCGGGCGACCGCAAACCGGGCGCTGATGCTCGCGGCGGTCGCGCCATCGGGCCAGATTTGCGGCCTGCTGCCGCTCCAGCATGTGCGCAGTCGCCTGTTCGGCCAGGCGCTGGTGTCCGCCGCCTTCGCCGTCGATGGTGGCATATTGGCCGATGATCCGGCCGTGATCGCCGCCCTGGCTGCTGCCGCCCGGAATGAGGCGCGGGCACGCGGCGATATGCCGGTCGAACTGCGCGGCGGTGCCGCACCGGGGGAGGGGTGGCGCGTTTGCGAGGGCGAGCATGTCGCCTTCGTCCGCCCGCTCGCCACCGATGACGAGGCCGAACTGCTCGCCATCCCGCGCAAGCATCGCGCCGAACTGCGCAAGGCGCTCGCCAATCCCGCGCTCAGCGTCGATCATGACCGCTCCTCGGCGAATCTGCGCGACCATTATCGCATCTATGCCGAATGCGTCCGCAACCTCGGCACCCCGGTCTTCCCCGCGCGCCTCTTCCGCGAGGTAATCGCCGCCTTTGGCGCGGACGCCGACATCAGCATCGTGCGCGATGGCGATCGCCCGGTCTCGGCGGTGCTGACCCTCTATCATGGCGACCGGGTGATGCCCTTCTGGGGTGGTGGCGGCGCCGATGCCCGCCGGCTGCGGTCCAACGAACTCATGTATTACCGGCTGATGGGCCATGGCCGCGTGCGCGGTGCGGGCCGGTTCGACTTTGGCCGGTCCAAGGTCGGCAGCGGCCAGGCCGCCTGGAAGAAGAGCTTCGGCTTCGATCCGCAGCCTCTCGTCTATTATGACTGGTCGCCCACCGGCCAGTTGCGCGACGTCAGCCCGACCAGCGCAAAATATCAGCGGCGGATCGAACTGTGGAAGAAATTGCCGCTGCCGGTCGCCAATCTGCTGGGGCCGATGATCAGTCGGGGCCTCGGCTGATTACCATATATTCAGCCCTTCGGGCCTATGTTGGTGCCAGGGTACTGAGGGAATGAGCAGATGAATGCGATTGTCGATCTGAGCGTCATCGTCGGAGAGGCGCGCCTGTCCGATCCGGCTGTCGTGGCGGAAATCGATGCCTGGGTCTGCGCCCAGCCGGGCTCGACGCCCTTTCACCGACCGGCCTGGATCATGGGTGTGGAGGCCGGCACCGGCCAGAAGGCGATCATGCTGGTCGCCCGCACGCCCTCGGGCGAGATCAACGGCGTGCTGCCGCTCACCCATATCCGTTCGGCCCTGTTCGGCAAGGCGCTGGTCGGCAGCGGCTTCGCGGTCGATGGCGGCATCCTCGCAACCCATCGCAAGGCGATCGCCAAGCTGGCCGATGCCGCCTGGTATCAGGCGGAAAGACTGGGTTGTGACACGCTGGAACTGCGCGGCGGTGAAGCGCCCGGCGGCGCCTCATGGCAGAACAAGGCCGACGCTTATCTCGGTTTCTCCCGCGCGCTTGCCGCCGGTGACGAGGCGGAACTGAAGGCGATCCCCAAGCGCCACCGCGCGGAAATCCGCAAGGGCCTCGGCAACGACCTCCAGTTCGAGACCGGGCACGACCAGCGGCTGCGCGATATCCATTATCGCCTCTATTGCCAGAGCGTCCATAATCTGGGCACGCCGGTCTTTCCGCGCGCGCTGTTCGATGCGATCCTCGACCGGTTCGGGGCGGATGCGGACATCGCCATGGTGTCGAAGGACGGCAAGCCCCTGTCGGCGGTCATCAGCCTCTATCATGGCGGCGCCTGCATGCCCTATTGGCATGGCGCCGGGCTGGAGGCACGGGCGATGCGCTCCAACGAAGTCCTCTATTTCACCCTGATGCGCCAGGCTCGCGAGCGCGGCCTCACCCATTTCGACTTTGGCCGGTCGAAGGTCGGCACCGGCCCCGCAGCCTGGAAGAAGACATGGGGGTTCGAGGGCGATCCGCTCGGCTATCATCTGCGCACCGCGCCGGGCAAGGAGACGCGTGACGTCAACCCGCTCTCGCCGCAATATCGGCGCAAGGTGGAATTGTGGAAGAAGCTGCCGCTGCCCGTCGCCAACCTCATCGGTCCGCATATCGCGCGGGGCCTTGGATGACGGGCGAGCTTCTTTTCCTCTGCCATCGTATCCCGTTCCCGCCCGACCGGGGCGACAAGATCCGGTCCTATCATCTGCTCCAGCGGCTGGCGCAGATGGCGCCGGTCCATGTCGGCTGCTTTGCCGATGATGATCGCGACATGGGCTTTGCCCCGGACATGGCGCAACTGACGGCCAGCCAGTGCGTGTTGATGCGCGACCGTTCGCGCATCGTCGCCGGCCTCTCGGGTCTGGCGCGCGGCCAGTCGCTGCTGGTGTCGCTGTTCGATCATCCGGACCTGCATCGCTGGGTCGCGCAGGTCATGGCGGAACGGCCGATCCGCGCCGTCATTGCCTATTCGGCGCAGATGGCGCATTTCGTGCCCATGCTGCCGGCGGGGGTGCGGTTCCTGATGGATTTCGTCGATTTCGATTCGGCCAAATATGCCGCTTATGGCGCGCAGGGTTCCGGCCCGATGGGCTGGATCAACCGCCGCGAGGGCCGCGTGCTGCTCGATTTCGAGCGTCAGGTCGCGGCCCGCGCCGATATCTGCAGCTTCGTTAGCGAAGCCGAAGCGGCGCTGTTTCGCGATGCCTGCGGCCTTGGCGCCGACCGGATCGTCGCGCTCGAAAATGGCGTGGCGCTCGACTATTTCGACCCCGCGGCCGATTTCCCGGCCGTCGAGAAGGGGGCAGGGCCGCTGATCGTCTTCACCGGCCAAATGGATTATCGCCCCAATGTCGAGGCGGTGGAGAGTTTCGCGCGCCAGACGTTGCCCGCTATCCAGGCCGCACGCCCCGACGCGCGCTTCGCCATTGTCGGCCGCAACCCATCGAAGCCGGTGCAGGCGCTCGCCGATCTGCCGGGCGTCATCGTCACCGGCGGCGTGCCCGATGTGCGCGGCTGGCTGGCCGCTGCCGATCTGGTGGTCGCGCCGCTGCGTATCGCGCGGGGTATCCAGAACAAGGTGCTCGAAGCGATGGCGATGGCCCGTCCGGTCGTTGCTTCGCCCCAGGCTGCCGAAGGCATTGATGCGGTCGATGGCCGCGATTTCCTGATCGCGGCCGATCCGGCGGCCGAAGCTGGGACGATCCTGTCGCTGCTCGCCGATCCGGCGCGAGGGGCTCAGCTCGGCCTCGCCGCCCGCCGCCGTGTCGAGGACCGCTATCGCTGGTCGGCGACGCTCGGCGGTCTGCCCGACCTGCTGCTCGGCGCGCCGGGCAAGGCCGACCCGCAGGCCGCATGACCGATCGCGCCCGTTCCCTTGCCGACATGCCGCGCATGGCCCTTGCCGGCTGGCGTGGCCATCTGACCGCGCTCGGCGTGGTCGCGGCTGCCATCCTGACGCTCTTCTTCGACGATCTCTATTCGATGGTTTCGATCTGGTGGAACGCGTCCACCTTCGGCCATTGTCTCTTCATCCCGATCCTCATCGCCTGGCTGGTGCAGCAGCGTCTGCCCGGCCTGCGCCAGTTGGAGCCGGTCGCCTGGCCGCCGGGCCTGATCTGGCTGGGCCTTGGCGCCTTTGCCTGGCTGCTCGGCGCGGCGGCGGGCGTCGCGATGGTCCGCCATGGCGCGCTGGTCCTGATGCTTCAGGGCGCGGTGATCGCGCTGCTCGGGCCGATGGTGGCGCGCGCCTTGCTCTTCCCGCTCTTCTACGCCTTCTTCATGGTCCCCTTCGGTGAGGAGATCGTGCCGCATCTCCAGCTGGTGACGGCGCATCTCTCGATGATGTTCCTGACGCTGGCCGGCGTGCCCGCCCATATGGAGGGCATCTTCATCACCACCCCGACCGGCTATTTCGAGGTGGCGGAGGCCTGTTCGGGCGCCAAATTCCTGATCGCCATGACCGCCTATGGCGCGCTGGTTTGCAATGTCTGCTTCCAGAGCTGGCCGCGCCGCATCCTGTTCATGGTCGGGGCACTCACCTTGTCGGTGCTGGCCAATGGCGTGCGCGCCTTCGCCACCATATTGGTCGCCCATCTGACCACGGTGGATGCCGCCGTCGGTTTCGACCATGTCGTCTATGGCTGGGTGTTCTTCGCGATCATCATGATCATCGTGATGGCGACCGCTTGGCCATTTTTCGATCGCAAGCCCGGCGACCCCTGGTTCGATCCCGTGCCGCTGCAGCGCCCTGTCCGGCGGCAGGCGCCGGCTGGTATGCTGGCGGCCATCGCACTCGGCATCATCGTTGCCGCGCCGCTCTGGCTGGCGGCCACTGCGGCCACTGCCCGGCCGCTGCCATCGCGCATCGATCTGCCGGCGGTGCCGGGCTGGACCCGCACCAGTGCCGCCCAGACCTATCCCTGGAAACCGCGCTTCGATGGCGCCGATCATTTCATCTCGGGCCGCTATGCCAATGCGCACGGACAGGTCGTGGACCTCGTCGTCGCCGCCTTTGACCGGCAGGAGGACAAGCGCGAACTCGTTGGTTTCGGCCAGGGCGCGGTCGATCCCGACAAGGAATGGACCTGGTCCTCGCCCGCACCGGCACCCACCGACGCACGCGGCGAGCAGATCACCGGTCCCGGCCCGCTGGTCCGCCATGTCGTCAGCTTCTATGTGGTGGGGCAGGGCGCACCGACCGGCAGCAAGCCGGAGGTGAAGATCCAGACCATGCTGGCCCGGCTGCTCGGTCGTGATCCGCGCTCGGTCGCGATCCTCGTTTCCGCCGAAGAGCATCCCGGCCATCCCTCCGACGCGGCGATCTCTGCCTTCCTGCGCGATCTGGGCAATGTGAAGGAATTGGCTGACCGCAGCGCGGGCATAGGCTAGGACCGTAACAATGTGCGGAATTGCGGGCATCTTCCATCTCGAAACGGCCAAGCCGGTCGATCCTGCGCGGGTGCGCGCCATGCTGGACGTGATGCCGCATCGCGGCCCGGACGGCAGCGGCATCTGGACCGCACCGGGCGTGGGCCTCGGCCATCTGCGCCTGTCGATCATCGACCTTGGCGGTGGCGCCCAGCCGATGCTGACCGAGGATGAAAGCCTGGTCGTCACCTTCAACGGGGAAATCTACAATTTCGCCGAGGTCCGCGCCGAACTGGAGGCGAAGGGCCATGTCTTTCGTACCGACAGCGATACCGAAGTCATCCTGCACGGCTATCGCCAATGGGGCGAGGAATGCGTCAATCGCTTCAACGGCATGTTCGCCTTCGCCCTGTTCGACGCGCGCGCCCAGTCGCTCTGGCTGGTGCGCGACCGGCTGGGGGTCAAGCCGCTCCATTATGCCCTGCTGTCGGATGGCAGCCTGATCTTCGGATCGGAACTGAAGAGCCTGCTTGCTCATCCGCTGCTCCGCCGCGCGCCGGACCTGAGCGCGGTCGAGGATTATCTGGCCTATGGCTATGTCCCTGACGATGCCTGCATGGTCGCGGGCGTGCGCAAGCTGGGCGCGGGCGAGACGCTGCGCCTCGTGCGCGGCCGTCCGCTGCCTCATCCGCAACGCTATTGGGACATCAGCTTCGCCGATCGCAGCAAGGCCAAGCCCGAGGCGCTGGAGGAGGAACTGGTCGCGCTGATGCGTCAGGCGGTGCGCTCGCGCATGGTGTCCGACGTGCCGCTCGGCGCCTTCCTGTCCGGCGGCGTCGACAGCAGCAGCGTCGTCGCGCTGATGGCGGAGGCGTCGAACCAGGCGGTCAAGACCTGCACCATCGGCTTCGACGTCGCCAGCCTGGACGAAACCGCCTATGCCGACCGGATCGCGCGGCGCTTCGCCACCGATCACCGCACGCGCATCGTATCACCCGATGATTATGGATTGGCCGACACGCTGGCCTTCCATTTCGACGAGCCCTTTGCCGATGCCTCCGCGCTGCCGACCTACCGGGTCTGCGAACTGGCGCGCGAGCAGGTGACGGTGGCCCTGTCCGGCGACGGCGCGGACGAGGCGTTTGCCGGCTATCGCCGCCACCGCTTCCAGATGCAGGGGGAAAGGCTGCGCGGCCTGATCCCCGCGTCGGTGCGCGAACCCTTGTTCGGGACGCTGGGCCGCTATTATCCCAAGGCCGACTGGGCGCCGCGCCCGCTGCGCGCCAAATCGACCTTCCTCGAACTGGCCGGCGACGGTGGCGAGGCCTATGCCGCCTCGGTCGGGGTCACGCCCCATGCGCTGCGTCAGCGTCTCTTCAGCCAGGACATGAAGAGCCGACTGGGCGCCTATCGCGCCGAGGATCGCTATATCAAGGCGATGGCCAATGCCCCGGCGCGCGATCCGCTCGATCGCGCCCAATATGCCGATATCCGCATCTGGCTGCCCGGCGACATCCTGACCAAGAGCGACCGGATGAGCATGGCCGTCAGCCTGGAGGCGCGCGAGCCGCTGCTCGACCATCGGCTGGTCGAATTTGCCGCCCGCCTGCCGGTGGCCCAGCGCATTCGCGGCAATAGCGGCAAATATCTCATGAAGAAGGCGATGGAGCCCTTCCTGCCGCAGGATATTCTCTACCGCCCGAAAATGGGCTTCGTGACGCCGATCAGCGCCTGGTTCCGCGGCGCGCTGGCGGGTGAGGCGACGGCGGTCGCCGGCGGCTCGGCGCTGGCCCGCACCGGCTGGTTCGACACGAAGATGCTCGCCAAGGTCGCGGCCGATCACAAGGCTGGCATGGCCGATCATGGCCGGCTGCTCTGGCAAATGGTGATGCTCGACAAGGCGCTCGGCCGGCTGTTCGGCGCGTGACCGGCGTATTGCGCGCGCCTTTTGGCAGTTTTTTGGCGTTGATAGGGCCGTGGCTGATCTGGCTAGGCTTTGCGCATTTCGTTCGGCCTCATTGGTATGGGAGCTTGGCCGCCATCGCCGCTGCGACACTGTCGATCTTCGTGGGGCTATATGGTCTATGGCTATGCCTTCCACCTCGGCCGAACGGTAAATCGGTATGGCAACTGACCCTTTTTATAATCTATGCCGTCGGGATCGTAATTGCGCAGCCGATTATCGGTCTCGTGTCGATTTGCACGACAGGTGACTGCATTTAGGGTGCGGGCCTTGCAACCGGCCCCGCCCGGTGCCAACGGGACAGCATAATGATCATGCAGGGCGCCTCATTGACTGTCTCGAAGGAAATTGTGCGGCTGCGCCTCTATGCGCTGTGCCTGGCCGGCGACATGGCGGGGCTGTTCATCGCCTTCCTCCTCGCCAATTTCCTGGTCGTCGGCGCCTTTCTGGGCGAACCGGGCAAGCCCCATGGCCTGGTGATGTTCTCGATGGTCGCGCCGCTCTATGCGATCCTCGCGGTGCAGGGCGGTGCCTATGGCATCAACACGCTGGATCGCGTGCGCCGCGGCATCTTCCGCGCGCTGCTGGCGCTGGCGCAGGCGGCGCTGTTGATGTTGCTGATCGTCTATCTGGGCAAGATCGCCGAACAGCTATCCCGTCTGACCTTCCTCACCGGCCTGCTGCTGGGCGCCGCAACGCTGGCGCTGGTGCGTCTGGCCGTCGCGCGCCTCGCCGTCCGGCTGCTGGGCGATGTTCCGCATCTCACCGCCGTCATCATGGACGGGGTCGCGATCGAGACCGGCGCCCATATGGAGGTGATCCAGGCGGACGCCGCCAATCTCCATCCCGAACGCCATGATGCCGACATGGCCGCACGCCTGGCCGCTGCGGTCGGCATGGCGGAGCGGGTGATCGTCGCCTGTCCGCTCGAACGGATGGATGACTGGTCGGCGGCACTCAAGTCGCTCTCGGCGCGGGGCGAGATCGTCGTCCCCGAACTGCTGCGCTTCGCCCCCGCGCGGGTGGACGAGTTTGACGGCCAGCCGACGATCATCGTCGCCGGCGGCCCGCTGCAATTCCGCGACCGCCTGATCAAGCGGCTGTTCGACATCATCGTCGCCACCATTGCCACCATCGCGCTGTCGCCCGTCCTGTTCGGCGCCGCTCTGGCGGTGAAGCTGACCAGCCCCGGCCCGATCCTCTTCCGCCAGCCGCGCATCGGCAAGGATGGGCGGCCCTTTTCCATCTACAAGTTCCGCTCGATGCGGACCGAGGCGAGCGACCACAAGGCCGCAACGCTGACCAGGCGCGACGATGATCGTGTGACCCGCGTCGGCGCGTTCCTGCGCAAGACCAGCATCGATGAACTGCCCCAGCTCTTCAATGTGCTGAACGGCGACATGAGCGTCGTCGGCCCGCGCCCCCATGCCGCCGCCGCCAAGGCAGGCGACAGCCTCTATTGGGAGGTCGATGCCCGCTATTGGGAACGGCATTGCATCAAGCCGGGCATGACCGGCCTGGCCCAGGTGCGCGGCCATCGCGGCGCAACCGATCATCATCAGGATCTGATCGACCGGCTCCAGTCGGACTTGGAATATGTCAGCGACTGGTCGATCTGGCGCGACCTGCGCATCATCGTCGCGACGCTGGGCGTGCTGGTCCATCACAAGGCCTATTGACCGTGACCAACCTGCTGCTCGCCCTCGTCCTGCTGGCCTCGTTGGTCGCCGTCGCCTGGCCCTTCCTCTTTTATCCGCTGATCCTGCGGATGCTGCCAACCCGCGCGGAAACGCCGGTCGCCTGCCCGGTGCCCAGCGCGTCGCTGCTTTTCTGCGCCTATAATGAGGCGGGTGCGATGCCGGAAAAGCTCGCCAATCTGGCGATGCTGAAAGGCCGGCATCCCACGCTCGAAATCCTCGCCTTTGACGATGGATCGTCCGACGAGACCGCCGCGCTGATCGCGGCGCAGGGCGATCTCGTCACTTTGCTGCGCGGGCCGGGTCGCAGCGGCAAGGCGCATGGCATGAAATTGCTGGCCGCCCGTGCGCGAGGCGACATACTGATCTTCACCGACGCCAATGTGCTGCTGGATGCCGACGCGATCGATAATCTGCTCGCCCGCTATGCCGATCCCGATATCGGCGGCGTGCTCGGCTCGCTCCATTATCTGGGCGAGGGCGACAGCGCGACCGCCGCCGTCGGCTCGCTCTACTGGCGGATCGAGGAGCGACTGAAGGACGAGGAGTCGCGCACCGGCAATGTGCTGGGCGCCGACGGCTCGATCTTCTCTATCCGTCGCTCTCTCTATCCGGAATTTCCCGATAGCGTGCTGGACGACCTCACCGTCTCCATGGCGGTGGTCTTCGCCGGCAAGCGGCTGGTGAAGGCGAAGGATGTGATTGCGCGCGAGCGGCTGGTGACGGGGCGCAAGGACGAATATCGGCGCAAGGTGCGGATCGCCGCGCGCGCCTGGCACACGCACAGCCATTTGCGCCCGCAACTGCGCCGCATGGCCGCGATCGACCGGTTCAAATATGCCTCGCGCAAGATCGTGCGCTGGTTTGGCGGCGCCTTCATCCTGACCGGCGCGATCGCCGCAGGCGCGCTGGCACTGCGCCTGTCGCCCATGCTCTACATGCTCGGCGCGATCGGCCTTGCGCTGCTCGCCTGGATCGGCCTGCGCTCGCGCGGCGGGCCGCTTGCCGCGCTGGTCGACATCATGATCGCCTATGCCGCCACCTTGCAGGGCGTGCTCAAGGCGATGAGCGGCCGCACCGTCACAATCTGGAATCCTGCCCAGTCGCGATAGTCTTTCGCGTTGATCCCCTCTCGCCAAAGCCGCGCCATATTGTATAGGCCGGAAGCTGATACCGAGCGGAGAATGGCGTGATTACTGTCCAGCGGGTGGCCAAGGCCGCCGGCAAGCATCTGACCAAATTGGGTCTCGACCTGCGCAAGGCACTGGGTGCCTCCGCCAATCGCGGCTGCCCGGCCTGCGGCATGACGGTCGTCGGCTTCTTCCGCTATGGCGACAATGGCGAATGGGGCTGCCCCAATTGCAGCGCTTCACCGCGCGAGCGGCTGATGAACTATCTCCTCATGAAGGGCGTGCTGACCGTGCCGACCGACGGCGCGATCCTGCACATGGCCCCCAATGAAGGGAGCCTGGTCAAGCGCTTCTCTGCGGCGGCCGACTATGTCCCGGCCGATCTTGATCCCGCGCGCTATACCGTGCCCGGCATGCACAAGGTCGACCTGATGGCGCTGTCCGACACCGATCGATACGACCTCTTCTATGCCAGCCATGTGATGGAGCATGTGCCCGATGACATGGCCGTGCTGCGCAATATCCTGCGCGCGCTCAAGCCCGGCGGCGAAGCCTGGCTGATCGTGCCGCTGTGGGACAAGCCGACCGAGGATGGCAGCTTCGACATCCCCCCGCGCGAGCGCGAACGGCGCTTTGGCCAGTGGGACCATGTCCGCCAATATGGCCTCGACTTTGCCGATCGCATCCGCGCCGCCGGCTTCGCGCTGGAGGAAATCGACGCGCGCGACATCGACGCCGACACGCGCCATTTCTATGCGCTCGATGATCGGCTGTTCCGGGCGCGCAAGCCGCTGGGAACAGCGACGCAGTGAGCATGCTCGCGCGGATGGAGGCATCCGCCCGCATGCTCGCGCTGGTCAAGCTCGCCAATGTCGGGCTGGTGATGATCTGGGGCTTCGCCGTCACCTTCGTCTTCGTGCGGGTGCTGCCGCTGGCGGAGTTCCAGGCCTTCCTGCTGCTCGTCGCCTTCGGCAATTTCACCATCTCGGCGGAATTCGGCCTCACCAGCATCATCTATGCGCGCCTGCGCCGCTTCTGGCTGGGCAGCGATGAGGAGGCCGATGGCGGCTTCCGGCTGGAGGAAATGGGCGTGCTCTTCCTCTTCCTCGGGCTGCTGATCGCCGGCGCGGTCGTCCTCCTGCTCGGCGCGCTGGCGCTGGGCGGGCTGCATACCGCCATGCCGATGCTGTTCCTGCTCTTCTTTCTCACCGCCTGTCTCAACCTGCCGGCCTTGCTTGCCAAGCGGGCGCTGGCGGCGATCGACGGCAATTTCCTGTGGGAAGGGCTGGATTGCGCCCGCCGCCTGGCGACGATCGGCCTGCTGGCGGCGATCCTGTTCGGGCTCGACCCGCGCCTGTCGGTCGCGTTGCAACTGGCGATCAGTGTTCTGGTGATCGGCTATGCCATCGTCCATGTCCATCGCCGCCTCAATATGCGCCGCAGCCACTGGTTCGCCTTCCGTGTCGGCGGCGGCCATGTGCGCCGCCATTATCTGCGCGATATCGGCGCGTCGGCGGCCTTCACCGTGTCGGACATCGTCGCCTATAACGCGCCCTATTTCACCATCGCCATGGCGACCAGCGATGCCCGGCCGATGTTGCTGTTCGACTTCTTCTTCAAGATGTCGCGCTCGCTCTCGATGCTGGTGCGCGCCATGGTGGAAGCGGCCCTGCCGCGCATCACCCGCGCCTATCATGCCGGCGAAGGCGCGCGCGTGCGCCAGCTTCTGACCCGTGCGCTCGGCGCCGCGCTCTTCTTCGCGCTCGCCGGTTCGGCGCTGCTGATGCTGATCGGCGGCTGGCTGTTCGACAAGCTGTTCGACGGCCGAGCCGCGATCGACCAGGCCGACCTTGGCCTCACCGCGCTGGCACTGGTCGCGCTGTCGGTCATCTGCGTCTCGGTCTATGTCCAGGCCGCGCTCGGCCGCTTTGCCCATCTGCTCCAGCGCTCGCTGCCTTTCCTTGCCGGTTCGCTGCTCAGCGTTCCGCTCGCCGGCGCGCTTTGGCCCGATCGCTTCGATCTCGGCTTCCTCGGCCTCTATGCCCTGACCCTGATGCTGGCCGCCGGCCTCCATCTCGCCTCGCTGCGCCGGCTGGTGCGCGCATGAAGATTGCCATGCTCGATCCGTCGCTCTTCACCGGGCGCTATGATGACGGGCTGTGCGCCGGCCTGGCGCAGGCGGGGGCGGACGTCACCCTGCTCGGCCGGCCGATGCGCGCCACCGATGCGATCGTGCCGCAGGGCTATAGCTACGCCCCGCGCTTCTTTCGCCGCAGCGAGGCCCTGCGCGATCGGCTGGGGGAGGGGCGCGCCTTCCGTCTCGCCAAGGCGGCCGAATATGGCCTGACCTGCGCGCTCGGCAATCTCGACGCGATGACCGGCGCGGACGTGACCCATGTCCAGTGGCTGCCGCTGGCGCCGGCCGACCGGTTGATGCTCGATCGGCTCAAGGGCCGCACCGCGCTCGTCCACACCGTCCATAATGCCGATGCCTATCATGCCGACAGCGGCCTGCAGGGGCGCGGCTATCGCGCGCTGCTCGATCGCTTCGATGCGCTGATCGTCCATGGCGACACGACGCGCGGGGCGCTGGTCGGGCAGGGCGTCGATCCCGCGCGCATCCATGTGACGCCGCACCCGCCGATGCGCCTTGCGCCCGCCACCCCGGCGGACCTCGCCGCCATTCCCGAACCCGCCGCGCCCCGCATCCTCTTCTTCGGCACGATCCGCCCGTACAAGGGCGTCGACCTGCTGGTGGAGGCCTGCGTGTCGCTCTGGCGCGCGGGCCATCGCTTCGAACTGGTGCTGGCTGGTAAACCCTTCATGGATGTCGCCCCGATCCTCGATCCGGTCCATGCCGCCGGCTTCGGCGACCGTCTCATCACCGATTTCGGTTTCCTCACCGAGCCTCGGCTGGACGCGCATATGGCGAAAGCCGACCTGATGGTCTTTCCCTATCGCCATATCGATTCGAGCGGCGCCTTCCTGTCGGCGTTGCACCATGGCAAGGCGATGGTGACGTCGGACGCCGGCATGTTCGGCACCCTGCCGGACGGCGTCACCACGCGGGTTCCGGCCGGAAATGCGGCGGCGCTCGCCCAAGCCCTCTTGCCGCTGATCGAAAGCGCGGCCATCAGGCAGGCAGCGGGTGCGCGGGCGCGCGCCTATGGAGATATTATGGGCAATTGGAAGGACATGGCCTTGGCGACGATGGATATTTACCGCCAGGTGCTGCGCGCATGAACCGCTATGTCCGCGAATTGTCGGACCGCGCGCTGGCCCTGCGCCTAGCGCTGGCCGGCCGCGTCCATCAATATCCCGAAATCCAGGCGCTCAAGCGCTTCCTGTCCGCCTTCGCCATCGACTGCCTGTTCGACGTCGGCGCCAATCGCGGCCAATATGCGACCATGGCGCGCAAGGATGCGGGCTTTGCCGGCACCATCCTCTCCTTCGAGCCGAACCCGGACGTCTTTGCCGAACTGAGCAAGGCCGCCGCGTCGGACCGTAACTGGCATGTCTTCAACATGGCCCTGTCCGATTTCGACGGCGCCGCCAGCTTCAACATCATGGCCGCCGACCAGTTCAGCTCGCTGAAGGCGCCGTCGGGCGCACAGGACGCGATCTTCGCCGATCGCAACAAGGTGATGAAGACGGTGGAGATGCAGTGCCGCCGGCTCGACAGCCTGCTGCCCGAACTGCGCGCCGCGCATGGCTTTGCCCGGCCCTTCCTCAAGATGGACACGCAGGGCCATGACCTGTCGGTCTGCGAAGGGGCGGGGAGCGTCATCGCCGACATGGCCGGCGTCCAGACCGAACTGGGCGTGCGTCCCATCTATGAAGGCGGCACCGGCTATCGCGCGATGATCGACTGGCTGGAGGCGCGCGCCTTCGTTCCCTCCGCCTTCTTCGCCAACAACAAGGGCCATTTCCCGCTGCTGGTCGAAATGGACGGCATCTTCGTCAACAAGGCGCTGCTGGACAGCTGATGCCGAAGGGAATGCCCTTCGTCAGCGCGCGGCGCCTGTTCCTTGCCGGGGCGATCGGCCTCGCTTTGTGGCTGGGTGCGACCTTCCTCTGGCATGTGACCTGGCGTCAGGGTGTCAGTCTCGCCGTCATCCTGTTTCTGGACCAGGATTTCCCGGCGCTGATGATCGGCCTGTTCCTGCTGGCGCTGGCCGCCCCCTTTGCGGAGGGGATGGGCTTTCGCCTGCCACAACCGCGCGCGCGCATCATCGTGCCGATTGTCGTGCTGCTCGGCCTTGCCGCCTGGGCCGGCCATTATGCCCTGTTCCAGGATTATTCGGTTTCTCGCGACGAGGAAGTGGCCCGCTTTGCCGCCGCCTATATGCGCGAAGGCCTGTTCGCCCGGCCGATCCCGGTCGAATGGGAACCCTATCGCCGGGCGATCATGCCCGAATTCTTCTCGCCCTTCGGCGCCGCCGATTACTGGACCGCCGCCTATCTGCCGGTGAACAGCGCGATCCAGGCCCTGTTCTGGCAGATCGGCGACCCCAATCTCGCCGGCCCGGTCTTGCTGGTGCTCGGCCTCTTCTCGCTATGGCGGGTGGCGCTCCATCTCTTCCCCGACCGGCCCGATGCCGTCTGGGTAACGATGCTGCTGGGACTGTCCTCGGCCCAGCTCTGGGTCACGGCGATGACCCCCTATGCCATGACCGGCCATTTCGCATTGAACATGGTCTGGCTGGCGCTGGTGCTGCGCGGCGGCATTGCCGGCCATCTGTCGGCCGGCGTGGTCGCGCTGATCGCGGCGGGGCTGCACCAATGGCATTTCCCGCCCATCTTCATCGCTCCCTTCATCCTCTGGATGCTGCTGGCGCGGCGCTGGACCGTGGCCGCCTTCCACGCGCTGACCCTGGTCGCGATCGTCATCGTCTGGGCCAAGATCTGGCCCGGATTCCTGCTTCATTCGCTGGGCGCGCCGACCGATGTGCGTCCCTCCGCCGGCGTCGCGGACAAGGTGGGCAGCCTGTTCCAGCGTCTGGGCGATCGCTGGCAACCACTGGTCAATCTCAGCCGCTATGCCGCCTGGAACAATATATTGATGGTGCCGCTCGCGGGCCTGGGCGTGCTGGCGATGCGCTGGCGCGATGCGATCCGCGGGCGCGAGATCGCCTTGCCGCTGGCGCTGGGCTGCCTTGCCGGTTGCCTGCTGGCGCTGGCGCAGGGCTATGGCTGGGGCTTCCGCTATGCCCATGGCTTCATCGGCCCCTTCTGCCTGCTCGGCGGACTTGGCTGGGCGCGCTTCCGGCCACAGGGCGCGATGCGGCCAATCTTCATCGGTTTCTTGGTGACGCTGCTGACCGCCGGCTTCCTGGTCTGGCGCACCCATGTTTTCGTCGAGCCCTATGCCGCCAGCCACCGGATGATCGACACCTCGCGTGCCGATGTCGTGCTGGTCGATCCGCGCGGCGGCCTTTACGTCACCGATCTGGTGCGTGGCCGCAACGGCGTGCCGGGCAAGCCGATGGTGATGAACCTTGGCATGCTGACGCTCGATCAGGTGGATGAGCTGTGCAAGACCTATGTGGTCGAGCTGTTCGACCGCGCCGAATTCCGCCCGCTCGGCGTGCCGCTGGCGCGCTGGAACCTCGGGCGCATGGACACGCTGCGCGCCCATATGAAGCTGGCCGGTTGCGATCGCCCGGTCCAGCCGCCGTTGCCCGAGACGATCGACGACGCCATGAACGCCGCCGACAACGCAATGTGAGCGAAGGGGCTACTGCCCCTTCACATAGACCCGCTTGCCGTTGATCCAGGTTTCCAGCACCTGCGTGCCGCGAATGTCGGTCGGGCTGGCCGTCTCGATATTGCGGTCGATCAGCAGGAAGTCCGCCCGCTGCCCGGGCACCAGGCTGCCGAACTTCTTCTCGGCAAAGCCGGCAAAGGCCGCCTGCCGGGTAAAGCCGTCCAGCGCCGCCTCGAAGCTCACCTTCTGCTCGGGCATCCAGCCGCCGGCCGGCTCGCCCTTGGCGTCCTGTCGCGACATGGCGGCAGCGATACCGGGGAAGGGATTGGGGCTTTCGACCGGCACGTCCGAACCGAATGCCAACGGCACCTTATTGTCCAGCATCGCCTTCCAGGCATAGGCGCCCTTCAGCCGTGCCTCGCCCAGCCGCGCCGTTGTCATGCGCCAGTCCGACGTTTCATGCACCGGCTGCATCGACGCGATCGTGCCATAGCGCGCAAAGCGCGGCAGGTCGGCCGGATCGATGATCTGGGCATGTTCGACCCGCCAGCGCCGGTCGCCGCTATAGGTGTCCGACATTTCCTGAATGGCGTCGAGTATCTCGCCATTGGCGGCGTCGCCGATCGCGTGGACAGCAACCTGGAAATTGTCCATCGCCGCCCGGCTCATGATGTTGCGCAACTGGGTCGACGGGATCATCGGCAGGCCGCGCTGGCCGGGCGCATCGCTATAATCCGCCTTCAGCCAGGCGCCACGCGATCCCAGCGCGCCGTCCAGCAGCAGCTTGATCCCGCCCATGCGCAGATGATCGTCATACAGCCAGGGCGTGGGTTCCGGCCCGGCGATCAGCACCATATTGTCGAGGCCATAGGCATAGGACATGATCCGCACGCGCAGCGCGCCGCGATCGGCCGACCGGCGGAAGGCCTGCCAATCCTGGATGCTGGTGCCCATGTCGGCAATGCCGGTGATCCCCACTGCCAGCAGTGCGCGCTGCGCCTTTTCCAGCGCATTGTCGCGATCCTTGGGGGCAGGGGCGGGCACGACCTTCTGGATCAGGTCCATCGCCTTGTCGACGAAGACGCCCGCCGGCTTGCCCACCGCCATCTCGATCCGCCCGCCAGCCGGCGCCTTGGTCGTCGCGCTGACGCCGGCCGCGCGGATGGCCGCGCTGTTGGCCCAGCCCGCATGGCCGTCGATCCGCTCCAGCCAGACCGGGATGTCGCCCACGGCCGCGTCCAGTTCGGCGGCGGTCGGGAACCGGCCCAACCCCCATGTCTCCTGGTTCCAGCCGGTGCCGATGATCCATTTGCGGCCGGTATTTTCCTGCGCATAGGCGCGGATCTTCGCCTGAGCTTCGGCCAGCGATTTCGTGTCGGACAGGTCCAGCGTGATCAGCGACAGGCCAAGTCCCATGACATGGCCATGCGCGTCGATCAGGCCGGGGATCAGCGTCTTGCCGCCTGCGTCCAGCTTGAAGCTCGGGCCTTTCGGTCGCTCGGGCCAGGGCTGGCCGCGCTTGGGCTTCTTGGGCTTGTACTCGGGCTCCTGATAGCGGCCCTGGATCAGCTTCTCGACCTTGCCCTCATCGTCGATCATCAGCGCACCGAAATGGACGATCTTGCCATCCGGTCCGATGGCGATGCCGTTCACATTGTCGATCACGCCCGATGCGTAAGCGGGCATCGGCAGAGCAAGCGCGGCGATCGCCGCCAGCATCGTCTTCCTCATGCGCGGGTGATCCGCCGCACCAGCGCGCTGGTGTCCTGCCGATGGCCGCCCATCGCCTGCACGTCGGCGTAATATTGATCGACCATCGCCGTCACCGGCAGGGTCGCGCCATTGGCCCGCGCTTCCTCCAGTGCCAGCCCCAGATCCTTGCGCATCCAGTCCACCGCAAACCCGAAATCGAAACTGTCCTGCGCCATCGTCTTCCATCTATTGTCCATCTGCCAGCTTTGCGCTGCGCCCCCCGAAATCGCCTCGAACACCTTGTCCAGGTCCAGTTCCGCCGCCTGGGCAAAGCGCATCGCTTCGGCCAGGCCCTGCAGAACGCCGCCGATGCAGATCTGGTTCACCATCTTCGTCGTCTGGCCCGCGCCGGCCTTGCCGACATGGACGATGCGCGCGGCATAGGCCTGCATCACGATCGTCGCGGCCGCCACTGCCGGGGCGGACCCGCCGCACATGATCGACAGCCGGCCATTTTCGGCGCCCGCCTGTCCGCCCGACACCGGCGCATCGACGCAGTGCAGGCCCAGGCTCTCGCCCTCGACGGACAATTGCCGCGCGATCCGCGCCGACACGGTCGTATGGTCGATGAACAGGCCGCCCGGCTTCATCGTGCGGAACGCGCCTTCGCGCCCCAGCGTGATCTGGCTCAGGTCATCGTCGGTGCCGACGCAACTGATGACGATGTCGGCCTCCTCGGCGGCCTTGGCCGGGCTGATCGCGACCTCGCCGCCATAGGCCTCGGCCCAGCTCTTGGCCTTGCCGATCGATCGATTGTAGACGGTCAGATGATGCCCCGCCTTGGCCAGATGCCCCGCGATCGGGCCGCCCATGACCCCCAGGCCGATAAACGCGATATTAGCCATAAGCCTCGTACATTTCGTGCGTGCAACCAAGCCATAGGGCCAGTTTTCGGCAAGTGCCAGTTTCTTCACCGGCAATTTTGCGTTAGGGCGCTGCGCCATGAACACGCTGAGCAAGATAGAGGGCGCCCTGCCGCTGCCCGTCACCGTCGATGACATCCTTGCGGCCCGGACACGCATTTCCGGGTCGATCGTCAAGACGCCGACGCTCATTAGCCAGACCTTCTCGCAAATGCTTGGCTGCAACGTCTATCTGAAGTTCGAAAATCTCCAGTTCACCGCCGCCTATAAGGAACGCGGCGCGCTCAATCGTCTGCTGCAACTCGATGAAGCGGCCAAGGCCAAGGGCGTGATCGGCGCCTCGGCCGGCAACCATGCCCAGGGCCTTGCCTATCATGGCAAGCGCCTTGGCGTGCCCGTCACCATCGTCATGCCCACCACCACGCCGATCGTGAAGGTCACCCAGACCCAGGGTCATGGCGCCACCGTCGTCCAATATGGCGAGAAGTTCGACGACGCCTATGCCCATGCCCGCAAGCTGGAGGTGGAGCAGGGCCTGACCTTCATTCATCCGTTCGACGAGCCCGACATCATCGCCGGCCAGGGCACGGTCGGTCTGGAAATGCTGGAGGATGCGCCACAGATCGACACGCTGATCATACCGATCGGCGGCGGCGGCCTCTTCTCGGGCATCGCAACGGCGGCGCGCGCGATGAAGCCGGATATCCGCCTGATCGGCGTGCAGGCGGAGCTGTATCCGTCGATGTATGATTTCATCAAGGGCGCGGACCTCGCCTGCGATGGCGATACGCTGGCCGAGGGGATCGCGGTGAAGCAGCCGGGCGAACTCACCCGCCGCTTCGTCGAGCGTCTGGCCGACGATGTGCTGCTGGTCACCGAACGCCGGCTGGAGGAAGCGGTCAGCCTGCTGCTCCAGATCGAGAAGACGGTGGTGGAGGGCGCCGGTGCCGCCGGCCTGGCCGCGCTGCTCAGCTATCGCGAGCAGTTTGCCGGTCGCAATGTCGGCCTGATCCTGACCGGCGGCAATATCGACACCCGTCTGCTCGCCAATGTGCTGCTGCGCGATCTTGCCCGCTCGGGCCGTCTCGCCCGCCTGCGCATCATCCTGCAGGATCGGCCCGGCGCGCTGTTCCATGTCGCCCGCATCTTCGATCAGGAAGCGGTCAACATCCTGGAACTGTCGCACCAGCGCATCTTCACCAATCTGCCGGCCAAGGGGCTCAGCCTCGACGTCGAGTGCGAGACCCGCGATGGCGCCCATCTCCAGCGGCTGATCACGGCGCTGGGCGCGGCGGGTTATGAGGTCGCGCCGATCGAGGTTGCCTGATTTTGGGACATGCTTAACCATCGGTAAAAATTTCGTGGTAAATGACCTTTTCATGGTTGGGCCGGGACGGCATAGTCCGACCATGAAAAGGCAAATTCGCATGACTGAATCGGGGGGAGAGGCATGAGCGCACCATTCCGCTTTCCGCGTTTCTTCGTGACGAACCCCAGCCCTTGCCCCTATCTGCCGGGCAAGAGCGAGCGGAAGGTCTTCACCGAACTCAACGGCGACAATGCCTCGGAACTCAATGATGCGCTCGGCCGCATCGGCTTCCGCCGCAGCCAGAATGTCGCCTATCGTCCCAGCTGTGCCGATTGCTCGGCCTGCGTGTCGGTCCGCGTCGTCGCGCAGGAGTTCAAGCCCAACGCGACCCAGCGCAAGCTGATCCGCCGCAACAGCGACCTCGTCGTCACCGCCTGCAAGCCCTGGTCGACCGAGGAGCAGTTCGAATTGCTCCAGCGCTATCTGCGCGCGCGGCATCCCGGCGGGGGCATGACCGAAATGGACGAGATGGACTTTGCCGACATGGTCGAACAGACCCCGGTCGAAAGCCATGTCGTCGAATATCGCCTGCCCGGCGAGGATGGCCGCCCCGGCAAGCTGGTCGGCGCCTGCCTGACCGATCGCCAGGGTGACGGCCTGTCGATGATCTACAGCTTCTTCGACACCGAACTGGACGATCGTCCGGGCCTTGGCAACTTCATCATCATGGATCATATCCAGCGCGCCGCCCGCGCGGGACTGGCCTATGTGTATCTGGGCTATTGGGTCGATGGCTCGCAGCGGATGCAGTACAAGATCCGCTACCGCCCGCTCGAAAAGCTCAGCCGCGCCGGCTGGGTCCGTTTCGATCCGGAGGAACAGGCGCAGGCGATCCGCGTCGTCATGCCGCGGGACGAGCCGCCGCTGCCGGTCGAACTGGCCGCCATTCTGCGCCGCTGACGGTGCAATTTCTGTAAATTACAGATTCCTGATCATTCCGGTTACGTGCAGGCTTGTTTAAGCTTTTCCTGCATCATCGCCGGCATGAGGAACAGGGCGGCACGGCAATCGGGGATGGGCGATGGATCGCTTCGCTGATCGGCGCTTTGCCGATGGCGCCCGCGAACTTGGCGAGCCAGCGGCCCATATGCCGTCCGGCGCCAACATCGCGCACAGGACATTATCCGCCAAGATCAAGCATGTACGCCCACCCGTCATTCACTGGTTCGCGGATTATCGCGGTCGCCTGCTGACCTACTGGGTCGAGGGCGAGGTGCGGGGCGGGGGGCTTCGCATGGGGCTGATGCGCCATGGCTGGCGCAAGGGCTTTGATTCGGTCGATATCGGGATCATCATACGGGCCGCCGCCGCGTCGTCGCAGCCGGAACCGCTGGTCGTTCGCCTGCGTTGCGCAGATGGCGCAAGCCGCTGGTGCCTGCTCCGCATGACGCGGCAGGCAATGCCCGCAGGGGCATGGCGCTGGTATGGAACGGTCGAGGATATGCATGATCGTCGCGACAAACAGGCTGAATTGCTGGAAACCGCGCTGGCGGAAAGTCGCGAACATCATCGCTGGTCGGTAGAACTCAGCCCCCAGGTTCCCTGGACCGCCACCCCCGATGGCGCGATCGAGGAGGTCGGGCCGCGCTGGCGCGATCTGACCGGCAGCTCGCCCGAACAGGCGATGGGCGCTGGCTGGATCAACGCCCTGCATCCCGACGACATGGACCGGACGCTGGCGCTATGGCGCGAGCGGCTCCAGTCGGGCGATCCGGTCGATGTCGATTATCGCCTGCGCCTGCGCGACGGCAGCTATCGCTGGATGCGCGCGCGCGCGGCCGCACGGCGCGATGGCCGGGGCGCGATCATCCGCTGGTATGGCACGCTGGAGGATATCCATAACCAGAAGCTGGCGCAGCAGGCGGTGGCCGAGAGCGAGGAGCATTTCCGCCTCGCGGTGCAGTCGGCGCGGCTCGGCATCTGGGACTATGACGCCCGCTCGGGCCAGCGCAGCTGGTCGGCGGAATTCCGGGCGATGCTGGGCCTGACGGCGGATGCGCCGGCCACCACCGAACTGGCCCTGTCGCTCGTCCATCCCGATGATCGGCACAAGCTCAAGGCGATGATGGACGGCGTCGCCGCCAATGTCCTGCCGCCGCATTTCGAGGCGACCCTGCGCGTCCATCGCGCCGACACGGGCGCGCTGCGCTGGATCCGCAGCACCGGCTGGGCGACGCGCACCGAAGTCGGCCAGTTGCGCCGGATCATCGTCACCTTCCTCGACGTCACCGAACAGCGCGATGCGGAAGAACGTATCCGCTGGGCTGCCACCCACGATCCGATGACGCGGCTTCCGAACCGGACATTGTGGCAGGGCGTGCTGGAGGAACTGGCGGATCAGGCGCGCCCGACCGGCGCGGGCTTCGGCCTGATGCTGTTCGACATCGATGACCTCAAGCGGATCAACGACTCGCTCGGCCATGACGCGGGCGACGCACTGCTCTGCGGCTTTGCCGAGCGTCTCGCGGCGGCGGCACCGGCCGATGCGGTGGTCGGGCGCCTCGGCGGCGACGAATTCGGCCTGATCGCCGCCTCGCTGGTGGATAGTGCGACCGTGCAGGCCTGCAGCCAGGCGATATTGGACAAGATGCGGGTGCCCTTCGCCTATCAGGGGCAATTGCTCGAAGCCGGGGTCAGTGTCGGCGGCGCCGTGTTCGGCGAACATGGCGACGATGCGCATGAACTGTTCAAGGCGGCCGACCTGGCGCTCTATGCGTCGAAGGCGAGCGGTCGCAGCCGGCTCACCATGTTCCATTCCCAGTTGCGCGCCGACGCGCAGCAGCGCAGTTCGATGATCCATATGGCCCGCCAGGTGATCGCCGAGCGGCTGGTCGAACCCTATTATCAGCCCAAGGTCGACATGCGCAGCGGGCAGGTGCTGGGCTATGAGGCGTTGCTGCGCTGGCAGCATCCCCGGCTCGGGGTGCAGGCGCCCGCCACCATCGCCGCCGCCTTCGAGCATGGCGAACTGGCCATCCGCCTGACCGACCTCATGCTCGACGCGGTGCTGCACGACATGGCGACATGGCTCCGGATGGGCTTCGATCCCGGCCGGGTGGCGGTCAATGCCTCGGCGGCGGATCTGCTCCAGGCCGATTTCGCCGATCATGTCCTCGCCCGGCTGGATCAGCATGGCGTGCCGGCACAGAATTTCGAGATCGAAGTGACCGAGTCGGTCTTCCTCGGCCGCGGCGCCGATCAGGTCGCGCGCGCGCTCGACCGGTTCGCGCGGGGCGGGGTGCGCATCGCCCTCGACGATTTCGGCACCGGCTTCGCCTCGCTCAGCCATCTCAAGCAATATCCGGTCAATGTGCTGAAGATCGACCGCAGCTTCGTCAGCCATGTCGACAGCGATGCCGGCGATGCCGCCATCGTCGACGCCGTCATCAAGCTGGGCAGCAGCTTCCGCATGGAGGTGGTGGCCGAAGGCGTGGAGACGGCTGAACAGGCAGCGCTGCTGCTCCAGCATGGCTGCCATATCGCGCAGGGCTATCATTATGGCCGGCCACAGCCCGCCGCATCGGTCCTGGCTGCGCGGGGCAGGGCGCCTATCGCGCCGAAAAAGTGACCGCCTCTATCTTGTTGCCATCGGGGTCGCGCACGAACGCACCATAATAATGCTCGTCATATTGCGGCCGCACGCCCGGCGGCCCGGCATCGCTGCCGCCCAGCTCCAGCGCCAGCCGATGAAATCCGTCGACCGCGCCGCGATCGGCGGCGACGAAGCAGATATGGACGCCGTTGCCCGCGCTTGCGGGCGCACCATCTACCGGCGTCTCGACGCTGAACACCACGTCGGTCACGCCATAGTCGAGCGAATGGGGATGGTCGCGCAGGCTGCGATAGCCCAGCAGCGCCATCAGCGGGTCGTAGAAGGCCCGCGCCCGCGCCACATCATTGGTGCCCACCGATACATGATGCAGCATTGCGCCACTCCCGTCGCCTGATCCCGCCCGTCAACGCACCGACCCATGGTCGCGGTTCCGGACGGTTCAGCGCGGCGCGGCCTCGGTCGCGTAGCGAGTCGTCGCCTGGGTCGTGCCGTCGGGATTGATGATGATGGTCGTCACCAGCGGCGGCGGATAATAGAAGCCGCCCGAAATATAGCCGCCGGGCGGCAAGCCGGGCACCGGTGGGGCGGCCGACACGACGGTCGTGGTCGCCGGCTGGTTCGACCAGTGCGTGCCGCTCGTCGCCGCCACCGATGCTGGCGGAGGCGTCGGAGCCGCCGGAACAGTCGTCACCGCCGTCGCGCTCGGGCTGACGGCGCTGCTGGCATAGGCCGGCGCATCATAGTCCACGCCGGGGCGGCTGGACGGGGCGGGCTGCGGCGTGGGCTGCGGCGCGGGGCTATAGGTGACCATGTCGTCGGGCGCACCATAGCCGGCCTCGCCACCGGAACTGGCGATGACGGCCGGCTGCGGCGCACCCTCTTCATAGCCGCCCTCATAGCGCGACCAGTCGATGCCGCTGCGCACGTCGCGCACCCGGCCATATTGGTCGGTCATCACCGCATCGTCATAATAGCGCGACCAGCCATAGCCGGTGGTCGGCGCCGGCAGGCCATAGACGCCATAATTGGCGATGAAGAAGCGCGGATGGACCCAGTAGGCGGGCAGGGCAAAGCCCACGCGTGGCCGCTGATAGCTTTGCCAGCCGCCCGGCGCGGCCCAACCGGCATACCAGCGCCCGTCATAGCGCGGCCCCCAGCGATGGGCGGTGGCGGTCGTTGTCGTCGCCGTGGTGGTGGTGCGGACCACGCTCGTACCGGACGTCGCTGGCGCCTGCGCGGCAACCGGCCCCGAAAGGCTGGTGATCAGCGCCATGGCGCTGCTGGCGAAGAAAAAGCGCGCGGCCATCATCATGCTCCCTGTTCCTGCAGAGGCGTCAGGCCGCCCGCAGGGTCATCATGCTAGCGCGGAATTTAGCATGACGATCCGTGCAACGCCATGTTCGGCTTATGAAATCCTGTCCCGGAACGGGGCAGGGCAGCGATCAGCCAATGCGGCCGGCGACCCGCGCGACCAGCGCTTCCAGCCCCTGCTGGTCGGCACTGTCGAACCGGGCGGGGCGGGGGCTGTCCAGGTCCAGCACGCCGATCAGCCGGCCGTCATGCACCACCGGCACGACGATCTCGGACGCGCTGGCCGCATCGCAGGCGATATGGCCGGGAAAGGCATGGACATCGGCCACCAGCTGCGTCTCGCACGTCTGCGCGGCGGTGCCGCACACGCCGCGGCCCAGTGGGATGCGAATGCAGGCCGCCTTGCCCTGGAAAGGCCCCAGCACCAGCTCATCCTCGACCATGCGATAGAAGCCGGCCCAGTTGAGGTCGGGCAGGAACTGCCAGATCAGCGCCGACAGGTTCGCCATATTGGCGACCGCATCGGGCTCGTCACGGGTCAGCGCGTCGGCAGCGGACAGAAGATCGGCGTAAAGCGTCGCCTTGTCGGCGTCGGCAGCGGGGGCGAAATCATACATGGGCACGCATATAGTATGGCCCGCACCGCTCGGCCAGAGGCTAGGATGTGGGAACGGGATTATCGATCCATCGCCGCTTGAGAGGGGCCGGCAACAGCAGATCTGCATAGGATATGCCCGTGTAGCAGCGTATCTGGACGACAAGGCCGGCAAGCAGGGCGATCGGCGCAATGAGGTTCCACGCCATCACCAGCAAGGGCGCGGCAAAGGCCATCCACAGGATGATCCGCTCGTTGCGATGAAGCGCGTGCCATTGGCCATAAAGCAGGATCGCGAAGCCAAGGCAGCAAACCGTCAGGTCATAGTTGAAGATATAGGGGGTGATCAGGGCCGTCGCGGTGGCCGTGATGAAGGCCAGTTGATGGACGGAGCAGTCACGCGCGCGCCAGGCCAGGTAGAGCGCGCTGCCCGCGAACAGGGTCTGGGCCAGCAGCGGCAGCCAATAAGGCCCCTCGCGCAGCGCGACATAGACCGATGTCATCATGAAGAAGTAGAATTTCTCGCCCTCTGCGGTCATGATCCGGGTCTGGAGGGCCGAGGTATCCGTCAGCCAGGTGGGCCAGAGATCGAAGCCGAATGCCATGCCGCTCAGCCCGATCAGCCCCAGGGTGACGGCGAGTGCAGCGCCTATCGCCCGGAAGGCCCTGCGATGGACCAGCGTCAGGGCAATCAGCAGGCCCAGATGGGGCTTGAGCGTCAGCAGCCCGGCGACAAGGCCCGCGCGGACCGGCGCATGGCGCAACTGGGCGAAGAACAGCAGCCACAGGCCGCCAATGACGAACCCATAATGGCCGACCCAGATATTGACGATCGCCGCCGGCGTCAGCAGCGCAAGCCAGGGGGACAGGCCGGCCGGTATGTAGGGACGGGCCGCCCAGGCAAAGAAGATGGCGCCAAGGCCCGTCCACAGGGCGAGCGCAACCGGATAGGGAAACAGCGCAAAGGGCATCGCCAGAAACAGGCTATGCGGAGGATAGGAGTAGTTCAGCATCTCCAGCGGGCCGAAAAGCCTGGCCTGCCAGTCCATATAGGCCTGAAAATCATAGAGACGCTCAAGCTGGCCGGTCAGTGCGAGCGTTCCGCCGGACCAGACATTCAGGAAGTCGCGGCCGATCAGAAGTCGGGCTTCGGGCAGGTGCAGGCCGTCAAGCTGGCGCAAATCCGAGAGGATCAGGAAGACGCCCAGGAAGGTGGCGGCAACCCACATGAACCAGTTCCAGGGGCGCGGTGGCAGAAGAATAGGGCGTTCGGCCGGCATGGCATCCTCGGGAAGCTGGGAACGCGGTCCTGCGTCCCATTCTCCCTAGCAAGGCAATGATGGTTAATTCGTAAATGGCCGCTAGATTCAGTCCATCCTGACCCGGCCGCGTCCCTGTTTCACGGCTGCGCGCTTGACCTTGCCGTCGACGCGGCGCTTCTGCGATGCCTTGGTCGGCTTGGTCGGGCGCCGCTTCTTGGGCACGATCGTCGCCTCGCGGATCAGCGCGAACAGCCGCTCGCGCACCTCCTGCCGGTTGAGCAACTGCGATCGTGCGCCCTCGCTGCGCAGGATCAGCACGCCGTCGCGGGTCATGCGCGATCCGGCCAGATCCGCCAGCCGTTGCTTCACTACATCGGGCAGCCCTGGCGAGGCGGCGACGTCGAAGCGCAGCATCACCGCGCTGTCGGTGGTGTTCACATGCTGGCCGCCCGGCCCCGACGCGCGCGCGAAGCTCTCGACAATCTCGTCGCTGTCGATCGCGATGGAGCGGGTGACGGGGATGGCGACCATGGCGCAGGGCCGGGGCTTACAGCCCGGCTTCCTCCAATATCTCGGGGCCGAAACCCGCATCGACGAAGCTCTGCGGCAGCGGCGCGGTCGCCTGCGCCGGCGGCTTGTTGTCGCCGCGCGGCACGCTCAGGAAGCGGCTGTGCAGCAGCATCGCGCCCTGTCCGTCGCCATAGACCGGGTCACCGACAATGCCGAAGCCCAGCCCATGCTGGGCATGGACGCGGATCTGGTGGGTGCGGCCGGTCTCGGGCGTGAAGGCGATCAGCGCGCGGCCGTCCTTCACCGCCAGCTTGCGCCAGTGGGTGACGGCGGGCTTGCCCGCTTTGGCGGCGATCATGCGCCAGCCCTGGCTCGGCGTGCTCACCTTCTTGAGCGACAGGGCGATCGTGCCCTCATCCGCCTCGGGCACGCCCTCCAGCACCGCGACATAGCGCTTCTCGACCGTGCCGGCCTCGAACGCGGCGGCAAAGCGCTTGTGCGCCTTGGGATTGCGCGCGAGCAGCAGGCAGCCGCTGGTGTCGCGGTCCAGCCGGTGGACCGCCAGCGGCCAGCGCTGAAAGCCGAAGGTCAGCGAGGCGAGGTGGTTTTCAAGGCTGATCGATCCGTCGCGCGGCGCGTCGACCGGCAGGCCGGCCGGCTTGTCGAGGATGATGGCCTCGCCATCGATGAACAGCACTTTGTCGCTAAGCAGGGTCAAATATCAATCCGATCGGGAAATCTGGCGTCCGGGTAATCTGGTTGGGCGATTGACGCCCACGCCGCATCCTATAGGGCGTGGAGCCGATGGAGAATAGGGGCCTTGCCTATCAACATGCGCCGCAGCGGCTCGACTGGGTCGATGTCGCGCGCGGCATCGGCATCATCGCCGTGGTGGTCGGCCATGTCTGGACGCGCGGACCCTTGCGCGACGCCATGTACAGCTTCCACATGCCGCTCTTCTTCCTGTTGTCGGGCATGCTCTCGCGCCCGCATCCCGTTGGCGCCTTCACCCGGCGGCAACTGGTCAGCCAGATGCGCCCCTATGCCATCTTCCTCGCGTTGCTGATCCTGGTGGACCAGATCATCGAACCGGCCAAGGGCAATCTGCCGATCTTCCACCAATGGCCGCGCGATCTGCTGCCGATCCTGCTTGGCGGCTATTGGCTACGCGGTCCCTATACCATCTTCTGGTTCGTGCCCTGCCTGATGATGGCGCGCATCCTGTTCAACCTCGCGCTCAACCGCTGGCCCGATCCGCTCGACCGGCGCTGGGTATTGCTGCTGATCCCGATGCTGCTGCTCGCCTATGCCATTGGTCATGTGACACCGGCCTCGCCGCTGGGCCTGCTGAGCGTGCCGATGGCGATGATCCTGCTCTGGGTCGGCGCGTTCTGGCCGCGGCTGCACTGGCGTAACCTGTGGATCGCGCCGCTCGGCCTGCTCGCGCTGGCGGGCCTTGCCGGCTGGCTGCCGACGCTCAACATGAAGGCGGCCGACTATGGCTGGCCCTTGCTGTCGATCGGATCGGGCATCGCGACGTCGTTGCTGCTGTTCCGCCTGTCCGCCCGCATCGCGCCCATGGCCGCCCCGCTCGCCGCGCTTGGCCGGGCGTCACTGGTCATCATGTATCTGCACGTCGCGATCATCCATTATGGCACGCCCTATCTGGCCAGGCCTTGGCTGCTCGCGCTTGCGCTGCTGGCGCCCTTCGCCCTGTGGCACCTCATCCGCCTGTCCCCGCGCCTCAGTCGCTGGATGCTCTAGGACAAGGACGGCGCCGACGCTGGCCAGGATCGCCAGCCTGCCAGGAAAAAGGCGATGGCCGCCATGGCGCGCGCATGCGTCCGGTCTGAAACGCCGGCCGGCTCGATCCCCTGCGCCGCCCGGTCCAGCGCCTCGCCGGCAACCAGCCGCACGAACATGTCCGCGCCCAGCCTGACGGTCTCTGCCGGCCGGCCGCCATCCTCGGCCAGGATGGCCGCGATCGCCGTGCTCGCCCGCTGGAACGGGCCATCGACGCTGAGCGCCAGCCCCGGCTGACGCGCAGCCTCGGCCACGATCATGCGATACAGCGCGATCGCATGGGGATTGAGCAGCCAGCCGAGCAATATCTCGCCCGCCGCCTGCAAGCGCTGTTCCAGCGGACCGGCCTCGACCCGCGCCAGATTGGGCATGCCCGACTGGCGGGCCAGGCGCTCGACCACCTCTACGAACAGGTCCGACTTGGTCCGGGCGCGGCGATAGAGGGTGCGCTTGGTCACCCCGGCGCGGCGGGCGATGGCCTCCATGCTGGCCCCCTGGAAACCGGCCTCGATGAAGGTCGCCAATGCCGCATCCAGCATGGTCGTTTCAATCTGTTCGGCCGCCTCGCGCGATGGCCGGCCGGTCGGCCGCGCCGATCCGTCGCTCGCTGATCCGTCAGCCCGCTGGCTGGTGTCGGCGGCCATCCCTGCTTTCCTTCCATTCGGCTCCGGCATAAAAGGATACGGAACCGGATACTTTGAGTCGAGTTTAATTCCCATAAGTCATGCCGTCGCCCGGCGGCGATAATCAAGGAGCAGTTGGAATGGCGTTGTTTCAGGATCGGGTCGCGATCGTCACCGGCGGTGCATCGGGCATCGGCGAAGCGGTGGTGAAGGATTTGCTGGCGGAAGGGGCGAAGGTCGTCATCGCCGATTTCGACGAAGCGGGGGCGCAGCGTCTCGCGCAATCCTGTGGCGAGGATCGCGCGCGCGCCTTCAAGGTCGATGTGAGCGATGCACAGGCGGTCAGCGCCAGCGTCGATTTCGCCGTCGAAACCTTCGGCGGACTGCATCTGGCGGTCAACAATGCCGGGATCGGCGCGCCGTCCACGCCGCTGGCCGACATCGCCATCGATGACTGGCACCGGGTTGTCGGCGTCGATCTGCACAGCGTCTTCTACGGCATGAAATATCAGATCCCGGCGATGCTGAAATCCGGTGGCGGCGCGATCGTCAACATGGCCTCGATCCTGGGCGCGGTCGGCTGGGCCGGTTCCGCCGCCTATGTGACGTCCAAGCATGCGGTCGTCGGCATAACCAAGACCGCCGCGCTCGACTATGCCGCCCAGGGTATCAGGGTGAATGCGGTCGGGCCGGCCTTTGTCGAAACCCCGGCACTCGGCAAGACCATGACCGATGCGGAACGGGCGGTCCTCGCCGGCCTGCATGCGTTCGACAGGCTGGCGCGCCCGGAGGAGATCGCTGCCATGACCAGCTTCCTCCTGTCCGACCGCGCTTCCTTCATGACCGGAACCTATTATCCGGTCGATGGCGGCTATCTGGCGCGCTGACGGCGCGGGGCGTCAGCCCCGCTGGATCAGCGACAGCCGATGATCCTCGCCGGCGCGGGCGACCAGGGCATAGGCAGCCTGGGCGATGACCTGCGCCTGGCTCAGCGCGGCGGCATCCTCCTGCTGGGCGGGGGCGACCGGGTCGGCGACGGCCGATGCCGCCGGCGACGCATAGTAGCCCGCGTCGGACAATTGCGTGTCCAGCGTGGTTTCCGGCGCCGCGACGGCCTGCGATCGCGGCGCCGGCGTGGGCGCGCTATAGGTGAGGGGCGACAGCGAAGGTGACAGGGAAACGCTGTCGCTGACGATTACGGCTGTTTCGCTCGCGATCACCGGCGCCGGCGCGGTCGCTGCGGCAGCCGGTGTCGTTTCGACCGCCGGCTGGACGCTGGCGACCGGCTCGCTGGCCGCAACCGGCGTGGTGGCCGCAGGCGTGCTCGCCTCTGTCACTTTCGCTGTCGTGCTGCCGCCATTCTGGTTTGCCTGCCGAACCTTTTCGGCAAAATCTTCCATCGCCTTCTTGAACTGGCCCCAGCCATTGCCCGAGCCGCCGATCGCACCAACCATCTCTGTTTCGCTCCCGGTCCCCGATCCTGCCATGACGCGGCAGGGGCTGCGATTTTGACAAGGAACGGGCTTATCCGGGGATTAAGCATTCAATGCAGATGGCGCAGCTTGTCGGGGTTGCGCATGATGTAGATGGCGGTGACATGCCCGTCCTCGATATCGAGCGCGGTGGTCTGCAACTCGCCATCGGCCTCGCGGGTGACGAAGCCGGGCAGGCCGTTCACCATGCAGGTGCGCAGCAGGGTCGATCCATATTTGCCGAACAGCACCGCCAGCGCCTTGTGCACCTGCATCACCTGGCCATGGCCGATCGCCGGGCGGATCGCGGCCGGGCGCTTGCCGCCGCCATCGCTGTGGAAGCTGACATCCTGCGCCAGCAGCGCACCCAATGTGCTCATGTCGCCGTTGCGCGACGCGGCGAAGAAGGCGCCGGCAATCTCCAGCCCGCGCTGTTTCTCGATCTGGAAACGGGGGCGCGCGTCGCGCACATGGTCGCGCGCGCGGGCGGCAAGCTGGCGACAGGCGGCGGCATCGCGCTGGATGGTCCTCGCCACCTCGTCAAAGGCGAGGCCGAACACATCATGCAACAGGAAGGCTGCCCGCTCCAGCGGCGACAGCCGCTCCAATGCCAGCATCAGCGGCAGGGTGACATCCTCTTCCTCGTCCGCTTCCTCGACAACCGGCTCGGGCAGCCAGGGGCCGACATAGGTTTCGCGCTGCGCCCGCGCCGACTTCATCTGATCGAGGCAGAGGCGGGTGACGATACGGCGCAAAAAGGCCTCCGGCTCGCGCACCGCGCCATGGTCGGTGCTCATCCAGCGGAGGAAGGCGTCCTGCACCACATCCTCGGCATCGGCGACCGATCCGAGCATGCGATAGGCGACCCGGATCAGGCGGGGACGCAGCGGGTCGAAGCGCGCCGCCGCGTCCATCTGCGTCCCCCGCGCCATCAGGCTGCTGCCTTCATCGGCATGTCGTACCAGAGGTTGAAGCCGACGGCGATGCGGTTCCAGCCATTGATGATGTTGATCATCAGGGTCAGCTTCACCTGTTCCTCCTCGGTGAACTCCCAGTTCAGCGCTTCCTTGGCCGCTTCATGGGTGTGGCCCTTGGCGATTTCGGTCAGCGCCTCGGTCCAGCCCAGCGCAGCGCGCTCGCGGTCGGTATAGCAGGGCGCCTCGCGCCAGGCGGACAGCAGATAGATGCGCTGTTCGCTCTCGCCCTTCTCGCGCGCTTCATAGCTGTGCATGTTGATGCAGTTGGCGCAGCCGTTGATCTGCGACGAACGGATCTTCACCAGTTCGATCAGGCTCGGCTCCAGGCTGTCGGCGATGGCGGTGGAGAGGGCGGTCCAGCTCTTCATCAGCTGCGGCGCGGCGGCATAGGGATTGATCTTGTCGGTCATGATACAGCTCCTTTGCTTGCTATTGCTGACATGACGAGACGGCCGCGCCCGATGTGACATGGGCAGCAACTTTTTTCGCGAGGGGCGAAAATATTTTGCCGATTCCGGCTCTGGACAGGGGGCAGGGCCAGGCGCTAGCGGCCGCGCCCTATGTCTATCATTGCCACCATCATGAACACGGCCACTGGCCAGCCCATCCAGAAGATGAAGTTCGAGCGCATGCCCAAGCCCTGGGTGTCGCTGAACCTTGAAAATGGCGAACTGGTCACCGCCGACCGCGTCGTCGTCGGCAAGCCTGCACCGGGCAAGTTCATCACCCCGGTCGAAGTCTGGGTCACGCCCAAGACGCTGGGATAATAAAAAGAAAAAGGAGCTGGCGCGCAGTCCCGGCGTGCCAGCTCCCTACAACCTGATGGCGCACCCATGCGACCGAAGAACGCAGCCAGGCTGCGTTCCCCAGACGGCGCGGGCGGCGATTAACCGTGCAGCTTGATCGCGGTTTCGGCGATCCGGCGGCCCTGATAGCGGGCGCCGTCCAGCTCTTCCTCGCTCGGCTGGCGGCTGCCGTCGCCATCGGCCAGGGTGGTCGCGCCATAGGGCGAACCGCCGCGCACCTTGTCGACGCCCATCTGGCCGGCAAAGCCATAGTCCAGGCCGACGATCGTCATGCCGAAATGCAGCAGGTTGGTGATGATCGAGAAGAGGGTGACTTCCTGGCCGCCATGCTGCGACGCGGTCGAGGTGAAGGCACCACCGACCTTGCCGTTGAGCGCGCCGCGCGCCCACAGGCCGCCGGCCTGATCCAGGAAGGCCGCCATCTGGCTCGACATGCGGCCAAAGCGGGTGCCGGTGCCGATGATGATCGCGTCATAATCCGCCAGTTCGGCGACGGTCGCCACCGGCGCGTCCTGGTCCAGCTTGAAATGGGCCGCCTTGGCGACTTCCAGCGGCGCGGTTTCGGGTACGCGCTTGATATCGACCTGCGCGCCGGCGGCGGCTGCACCTTCGGCCATCGCCTTGGCCATCGTTTCGATATGTCCGTAGGACGAATAATAGAGAATCAGAACCTTAGCCATTGTCACGTCTCCTCATCTGAAACTGCAAAAAGTTGAAAGGGTGGTCGCCCGCACAAGGGAGGGAGCATGCGGGCGACCCGGACCGGTCCGTCTGGGGGAGGGGAATGACGGACCGGTGCGTAAGCGTCATGTCTATTCGCTGTCGACCAGGACGATCTCGCTGTCCTCGACCGCGGTGATGGTGATGGGCGCGCCGCCGATGATGGCCGCGCCGTCCCGTGCCTCGAAGGTCTGGCCATCGATCTCGATCCGGCCCGTCGCCGGGACCAGATAGAGGTGGCGACCTTCGCCGGCCTCATAGGTCACGCTGTCGCCGGCCTTGATCGTGCCGCCCAGCAGCCGGGCGTCGGCCCGGATGCGCAGCGCTTCCTTGTCCTCGTCATGGCCGCTGGCCAGCACGACCAGCTTGCCGGAGCGATCACCCTTCGGGAAGGGCTTGGCGCCCCAGCTGGGCGATCCGCCGACCGAGCGGGGAATGACCCAGATCTGGAACAGGGTGGTGGTCTCGTCCTCCAGATTATATTCGGCATGGCGGATGCCGGTGCCGGCCGACATCACCTGGACGTCGCCCGCCTCGGTGCGGCCCTTGTTGCCCAGGCTGTCCTGGTGGGTGATCGCGCCGGTGCGGACATAGGTGATGATCTCCATGTCGCTGTGCGGGTGGGGCGGAAAGCCCGAGCGCGGACCGATCTCGTCGTCGTTCCATACCCGGATCGCGCCCCAGCCCATGCGGGCGGGATCATAGTAATTGGCGAAGGAAAAATGATGCCGTGCGTTCAGCCAGCCATGGTCGGCATGGCCGAGCGACGCGAACGGGCGGCGCTCGATGCGGCTCGCGGTTGTCGTACTCATGGGGTCTGCCTTTCGATTGCGATGCCGGATGCTTCCGGCTTGCTTTCCGACAATCTAGCGATCAGGTTCGTTTCTTGAATAAGCAGTGTTGAAACGGATTGTTTCCCTATGCGCCTACCTGATTTCGAGGCCTGGGCGATGTTCGCCGCCGTGGTCGAACATCGCAGCTTTACTGACGCGGCCAAGGCGCTCAGCGTCTCCAAGGCCACCGTGTCCAAGGCGGTGACCCGTCTGGAGCAGCATCTCGACACCAGCCTGTTCAGCCGCACCAGCCGCCGCCTGGCGCTGACCGAGAGCGGCCGGCGCCTTGCCGATCATGCCCAGCGCATCCTGGCCGAAGGGCAGGCAGCGGAGGAAGCCGCGCGCGACGAGACTGCTGAACTCTCCGGCACGGTGCGCCTGGGCGCGCCGATGAATTTCGGCCTGCTGCGGATCGCGCCGCTGATCGCGCAGTTCACCAAGGAAAATCCGCTGGTCGATGTCGACCTGCATCTGTCTGATGCCAAGATCGACATCGTCGAACTCGGCCTCGACGCCACCATCCGCATCGCCGACATGCCCGACAGTTCGCTGCGCGCGCGCCGGCTGGCGGATGTCCATATGCATGTCGTCGCCTCGCCCGCCTATCTGGCCGAGCGCGGCCGCCCGACCCATCCGTCCGACCTCGGCAGCCATGACTGCCTCTGCTATTCCAATGTCACCGCGCCCGATGTCTGGCGCTTCACCGGGCCGGGGCAGCAGAATGTCACGGTGCAGGTCCGCCCGCGCATCACCGTCAACAGCGGCGAGGCGATGATGCCCGCGCTGCGGCTTGGCGTCGGCATCGCCCGTCTGCCCGATTTCATCGTCGGCGATGCGATCCGCTCGGGTGAACTGGAGGAGATATTGCTCGACTGGCGGCCGCCGCCCTTCGGCCTGCATCTGGTGACGCCGCCCTCGCGCCTGCGGCCGGCACGGGTGGAGGCGCTGCTCGACTTCCTGACCCGCCACCATGGTTGCTGAGGCTGGTTTACGAAGTGCAAATTTCCGCCTTGTGACGGCCGCGGATCGCCCCTGCGAAAGGCGGAACCAGGGCAGGACTTTGCTCGTTTCGTCCCGGAATCCAGCTTGACTCCATAGGGATCGTTACGGGGTCAACGCTTTGTAAATAGATTCGTTTTTATACGACTCGCGGATTCCTGCGGGTTAGCGAAAAATTAACCTTTGTCCTTCAGAAGTTTTTTGGTTAATGATTGCGAGCAGAAACCGTTCTGGTGGGGTGAACGGACCTGCGACACGAAGGGGCTTCCAATGCGCGTGCTGCTGATTGAGGACGAACCGACCACCGCCAAGGCGATCGAGCTTATGCTCACGACCGAGGGCTTCAATGTCTACACCACCGATCTCGGGGAAGAGGGCCTCGATCTCGGCAAGCTGTACGACTATGACATCATCTGTCTCGACCTGAACCTGCCCGACATGCACGGCTATGACGTGCTGAAAAAGCTGCGGGCGGCACGGGTGCAGACGCCGGTGCTGATCCTGTCGGGCGTCGCCGAAATGGACAGCAAGGTCCGGTCGTTCGGCTTCGGCGCCGACGATTATGTCACCAAGCCGTTCCATCGCGAGGAACTGATTGCGCGCATCCACGCCGTGGTCCGCCGCTCGAAGGGCCATTCGCAGTCGGTCATCCGCACCGGCAAGCTGGCCGTGAACCTCGACGCGAAGACCGTGGAAGTGGACGGCAACCGCGTCCATCTGACCGGCAAGGAATATGCGATGCTGGAGCTGCTCTCGCTCCGCAAGGGCACGACCCTTACCAAGGAGATGTTCCTCAACCATCTCTATGGCGGCATGGACGAGCCCGAACTCAAGATCATCGACGTGTTCATCTGCAAGCTGCGCAAGAAGCTGGCGCTGGCCTGTGGTGGCGACAATTATATCGAAACCGTCTGGGGCCGTGGCTATGTGCTGCGCGATCCCGATGAGGTCGAAGCGCTCGAAGCGCGGGTTGCCTGATCGACCGCTGATTGCATGTCAGGGGGTGGAAAGGCCGGCGGTCCGATGGGATCGCCGGCCTTTTCCGTGTCCGCCATATTGTTACAAATTATGTAATTTCCGTAGAATTAAGCCGCTATTTACCATCGTTGCCTAGGCCGGGGGTGAAGGAGTTTTATGTTCATGGGCCAGGCCATTCACCCCCACAGCCGCGATGCCGTCTGGGACGCCATCTGCCGTTCGCAGGCGGTGATCGAATTTGCGCCGGACGGCACGATCCTCTGGGCCAATGACCTGTTCCTGGCGACCATGGGCTATGCGCTGGGGGAGATTGTCGGCCGCCATCATCGCATCTTCTGCGACGAAGGCCAGGCGCGCTCGGCCGCCTATGCGGCGCTGTGGGACAAGCTGGCGCAGGGCGATTTCGATGCCGGCGAATATCGGCGCCTCGACAAGCATGGCCGCGACATCTGGCTTCAGGCCACCTATAACCCGGTCTTCAATGCCGAAGGCCGGGTCGAGCGAATCCTCAAGATCGCGACCGACACCACCCCGTCCAAGATATTGCGCGCGGAACTCAAAAGCACGGTCGACGGGCTGGTCGACATTGTCGACACGATCAGCGGCATCGCCAACCAGACCAACCTGCTCGCCCTCAACGCCACGATCGAGGCGGCACGGGCGGGCGAGGCGGGGCGCGGCTTTGCGGTGGTCGCGGCCGAAGTGAAGAAACTGGCGGGGGACACGCGTGCGGCGACCGATCGCGCCCGCGCCATGGTGGTCGCGTCCAGCTGATCCCGTCGCCCGATTGCGGACATGATGCGGCCGGCGATCCGATGGGGATCGCCGGCCGCTTCCGTCAGGCGACGGCTACGGGGTTATGGGGTCAATCGGTCGCCTGATCGGAAGAGGAAGGGGTAGCGGCCTCGCTCTGCGGCTGGCTGGTGCTGCCATGGGTCTCGCCACTGCCCGAAAGCTGGCCGCTCGCGTCGATCGAGGCAGCGCTGTCGACGGCATTGGTCGCGTTGCCCGCGACATTGCTCGCCGCCGATCGCGCGCCGCTGGCCGTCGAGCTGGCTCGATCCCGTGCGGTGGCAACCGTGCTGCCTGCCCGGTCACGGGCCGATGCCACGGTGCTGCTCGCCCGATCGCGCGCCGTCGCGACGCCGCTTTGCGCCCGGTCCCGTGCGGCGCCGACCGTGTCGCTCACCCGGCTGCGCGTCGTATCGGTTGCGCTGGTTACATCGTTGGTGCCCAGCGTATCGACCGCCAGATTGCCGCTGGCCGATCCCGATCCGCTGGCTGAGCGGCTCTTGCCACGACGGCTTGCCGATCCTTCGGCGCGGCCATTGCCATTGCCGTTGCCGCTGGCGCCGACCCGGCCATTGTCGAGGTCGATGCTGCGATCTAGGCTGCCCGATCCGCCGAACGAACCACCCAGCGTGCCGCCTAGGCCGCCGGTCAGCCCACCCAAACCGCCACCACCCAGTGCGCCGCCGCCGCCCAGCAATTGGGCCGAGGCGGGGGCCGTGGTGAGCGCCGCGAGGCAGGCGGTTGCGATGATAATCTGCGTCTTCATGGACCGTCTCCTTGGTCATCTTGATCCGATGACAGGACAACGGCGGCGCGTTTCGCTTTAATCCCGGACGTCTGAATTTTTCTCGCAGGGTACGGAAATTCAATCCATATTTCTGCAAGTCTCGCACAATATGCCGGCGCCATAGCCCTTGCCGCGACCGGGTTTTGCCTCCCGCCGCAGCGCCTCGACCGATCCGCCAGCCATCAGCCGCCCGGCCACCAAAGGCGCCGCAAAGGATGTGCCGCGCACCTTGTCCCGGCCGCCCGCCATGTCGGCGGCCATCATGTCCGCGCCGGGCGCGGCGAAATCGACATGGGCCGCGCGCCCGGCCTCGGGCAGCAACCGGCCCCGCCCGTCCACGCCGGTCACCGCGATCACCTGCGGGTAGGAGGCGGGGTAGGCGGGCAGGGCGGCCGGGCCGTCATTGCCGACCGCGGCGACCAGCATAACCCCCTTGTCGCGCACCAGCCGGATCGCCCCGGCCAGCAAGGGATTGTCCGGCCCGACCAGGCTGATCGTCACCACCTTCGCGCCGCGCGCCGCCATCCAGCCCAGCGCGCGGACGATGGCAAAGCTGCTGCCACCGGCGGGATCGTCGCCATAGACATCGGCAACCAGCAGCGGCGTGCCCGGCGCGGCGCCCTTCACGCTGCCATATCCGCCGATCAGGGATGCTACCGCCGTGCCATGGGCGCTGGCCCGTGGCGCGCCGGCAACGAAGCCGCGCTGTTCGATCGCGCCGGCCAGCGCCGGATGCGCGGCAACGCCGCCGTCGATCAAGCCCGCCGCGCCGCGCCCGACACTGCCATGGCTCGCCAGTGCAGCCGATCGCCGCTCTGTGGCCACGCCGCTCGGGAAATAGAGATTGTCGGCGCTCGCCTGCGCCTGCGGGGCGATCTTGCGCACATTGCGCAGCGCGCGCGCCAGGCTCTGGCCGTCCGGCACGGTCAGGCGGGTGATCGCCATGTCGATCCCCTCCGCCTCGATCCGTTCCACGCCATAGCCGGCCGCGCGCAGTGTCTCGATCGCGGCCGCGTCCGCCCCGGTCAGCAGGATGATGCCCCGCCGCGCCGGCTCTCGCCGGTCGTCCAGTTCGACCGCGTCGCCATGCTGGCGCAGCAGCGCGTCGATCCGCGCCGCGCGCGCCGCTGCCAGCCGATCGGCCAGCCGCGCCGGCGAGAGCCGCTCCAGCCCGCTCTGGTCGACGACGCTGCCCAGTCGGTCGAGCGTATCGGGCAAAAGCTGGCCGACCCCGCCCAGCGCACCGCCCCCCAACGTCCCAGCAGCCGGGGCGGGCAGCAATTGCGCCTGCGCAGCCGGTGCCGCCAGCCACAACCCCGCGATCAGCAACGGGCGCGTCCATCTCATCTCTGTCTCTTCCCGCCGGTCATCGCCGGCCTTTTCAGCGTCAAAATCGGCCATCGTCAAAAAAATTCCGGTTGCTGGACTTTCTGAAGGATGAAACGGCCGGGCAGGGACGTTTCATCCCTGTAAGAATATCTTGGAGAAACCATGTCGTTCGAGCGCGACCTGCTGGCGATCCTGCCCCGGCTGCGGCGTTTTGCCGCCAGCCTGTCGCATGATCGCGCCGATGGCGACGATCTGTGCCAGGCGGCACTGGAAAAGGGGCTGCGCGCCCGCGACCAGTGGCAACCGGGCACGCGGCTCGACAGCTGGATGTATCGGATCATGCGCAATCTTTGGATCGATGAGGGCCGCGCGCGGCAGCGGGCCGCCAGAACCTTCGCGCCGGAAGAGGCGGGGGCCGATGTCGGCTATGCCGGCGACAAGGCGGTGGAACAGGCCATGACCCTGTCCGACGTTGACCGGGCGATGCAGGCATTGCCGCCCGAACAGCGCGAGGCGATCGCGCTCGTGCTGGTGGAGGGGCTGTCCTACAAGGAGGCGGCTGCGATATTGAACATACCGATGGGCACGCTGACCTCGCGACTGGTGCGCGGTCGCGGCGCGCTCATCGAACTATTGGGGGAAGCGGCATGACCGACATTGACGAAGCCATGCTGATCGCCTGGGTGGATGGCGAACTGGACGAGGTGACGCGGCGGCGCGTCGACCGCGCCGTGGCGGACGATCCCGCGCTGGCCGCCCGGCTGGAGCAGCATCGCCGGCTGCGGGCGCGGTTGGCCGGCCATTTCGCGCCGATCGCGCAGGAGGATGTGCCCGCGTCGATGCAGGCCATGCTGGTGCCGCCGACGGTGGTGCCGATCGCGCGACCCTCGCGGCGCTGGAGCTGGGTTACGGGCGGCGGGATCGCCGCCAGCCTGCTGCTGGGCCTTGGCATCGGCCATATGTCGGGCGGGCCGGATGGGCCGATTGCGGTAAAGGATGGTGCGATGCTGGCACAGGGATCGCTTGCCACCGCGCTCGACAGCCAACTGGCCTCGGCCGGGGAGGATGGCCCGGTCCGCATCGGCCTCAGCTTCCGGCGCAAGGGCGGGGGGTGGTGCCGCAGCTTCGACGGCGCGGCCATGGCCGGCGTCGCCTGCCGCACCGATGCCGGCTGGCAATTGCTGCAGGCGGTACCCGGCAAGGGCCAGACGAGCGAATATCGCCAGGCCGCCTCGGCCGATCCGCGCCTCCTTTCCACCATAGACGGCCTGATCGACGGCGCTCCTGCCGATGCGCAGGGCGAGCGGGCGGCGCAGGCGGCCGGCTGGCGCTAATCGTCGCTTCGCTGTCGCCTGACTGTCGCTTCGATGTCGCCTCAGTGTCGCTTCACCGTGGCGTGACTGTCGCTTCGGTGGCGCATCAGGGACGCGTGGCAGGCGCGCCAAGCCGCAAAAACGGCTGATTTGGCGTCGCACGACACTGTGAACTTTCAACTGTCGCGTCAGAATTCCAGGTTCAGCCGGCCATAATAGAAACCGCCGCTGATCCCATAGGGGGCATAGGCATTGTAAAGGCTGCCGGCCGTCCGGTTCACGGGCTTCAATTTGTTGGGATAGGTGTTGAGCAGATTATTGGCGCCGACCGACAGCTTGACGCCCTTCGCCAGCCGGTAGCCCAGTTCGAGGTCGAGGATCGTCTTGGGGCTCAGCTTCTCATCGACATAATCATAGAGGCAGCCGGGGCTGTTGGCGGTGCAGCTTTGGAAATCCTCGGTATGATAGACGGCGGCGCTCGCCCGCTGATAGATTTTGCCATAGCGGGTGGCGCGCAGGTTCAGGTTGAAATCGCCCTTTTCCCACAGGATGTTGCCGATCAGCTTGTCGCGCGGCGTGCCTTCGGAAAGGTCACCCTGCTTGGCCCGGCCGATCAGCACCAGCCCGGATGCGGCGATCTCGTCGGGGACCGGATCGATATGGGTGAAGATCGTCTTGTTGAAATTGGCCGACAGGCTGATCGTCGCGGTGCCGAAGTCGCCCAGCCCCGCCCGATAGGTGCTGACGATGTCGAGGCCGCGGGTGCGCGTGTCGGCCGCGTTGGAGAAGATGAGGCCACCGGCAATGCCCTGGATGCCGGCCGCCGCCAGCGCGTTCATGACCACCGGGCCGCTCAGCGTTTCGGACAGCAGGATGCGGTCCCTGACCTTGATCTGATAGGCATCGACCGTGACGTTGAAATTGGGGGCCGGGGTCAGGACGATGCCGGCGGAAAAGTTGGTCGACTTTTCCGGCTTCAGCGGCTGCGCCCCCAGCGCCCGCGCGGCGACGCCGTCGACCGGCAGCGCCTGCACCGGCAGCAGCTGGTTCACGCCGTTGACGGTGACGTTGATCGTGGAGGAGGAGGCATAATGTTGCTGCTGCAGCGTCGGCGCGCGAAAGCCGGTGCTGGCGGTGCCGCGAATGGCAAAGCCGCGAAACGGCTCGATGCGCAGCGACGCCTTGCCGGTATCGGTGGTGCCGAAGTCGGAATAATCCTCATGCCGTCCGGCAAGGCCGAACTCCAGCCCCTCGACGATCTGGCCTTCCAGATTGATATAGGCGCTCCAGTTGTCGCGGCTCCAGTTACCCGATCCTTCGGGCAGGAAGCCAGTGACGCCCTGCGACCCGACCCCGGTCCGCGTCGCCCCCGCGAACCAACTGCCGGCCGGCGAGACATAGCCGCCATCGATATAGGATTCCGGGTCGCCCGGACCGATCAGGAACTTGTTCTTCTTATATTCGGCACCAACCGCGACCGACAGCGGCCCGGCGAGGCCGATGTCGAGCTCCTTGCTGAAGTCGAGATTGCTGGTCCATTCGTCGAAGCGGATCTTGCCGAGATAGAAATGGGTCGGGCTGGCCGGCCCCATGGAGGGATTGAGCGAGGTGGTCTGCGCATATTTGACCTCGTCCTGCGCATAGCTGGTCGACAGGTCGACATGGATGCCGCCGCCAATCTCGCCGCGCAGGCCGCCGGCGACCTGAAAATCCTCGTCATAGACGTGGATGCGCGGGATATAGCCCTCGGGGTAGATCTCCAGGATATTGTTGAGCGCCGCCGGATTGCGATAGGTCAGCCAGCCGGCCGCATGGCGCTTGGAGTAAGTGCCGAAGCTGTACAGCTCCATGTCGCCGCCGACCGGCATCATCGTGTCATAGCTGGCATTGCCGCCGATCACCTGCGGCTGGCCATATCTGGCGCGGATGCGGTCCGGGTCGGCATTGCGCGCGTCGCCGGTGGGGTAGAAGGGATTGCTGGTGATCGGACTGCTGTTCACCACCGTATTGTCCTGCAGCACGCCTTCGCCCGACAGGTGGATATAGCCGCCGTCCGGCCCGATCGCGAAACCCTTGTCGATCTGCCAGCGGCCCTGCCAGCCGCCATTGTCGGCGGTGCTGCCCATGGTCAGCGCCGCGCCGCCCTGCGTGTCGTTCTTCAGGATGATGTTGACGACGCCGGCGATCGCATCCGACCCATATTGCGCCGACGCGCCGTCGCGCAGCACCTCGATCCGCTGGATCGCGTTGCCGGGGATCAGGTCCAGGTCCGGCGGCGACTGGCCATTCTGGACCGACCCGTTGATGAACAGGGTGGCGGTATTGTGCCGCCGCTTGCCGTTGACCAGTACCAGCAACTGGTCGCCGCCCAGGCCGCGCAGCGACAAAGTGCGCACCGCCCAGCTGGCGCCTGCGCCATTGTTCGATACATTGATCGACGGGACCAGCGTACCGAGCAGATCGCGCACCGACTGCTTGCCGCTGGCTTCCAGATCCTTTTCGCCCAGCACGTCGATCGGCGCCAGGCTTTCGGCGACGGTGCGGGTCGTCTGGCGGGTGCCGGTGACGATGATGGGCGCGGATTCCGCTGCCGGCTCCGGCGCAGGCGCCATGGCGAGGCCATCGAGCGTAGCCGTGCCACTCGCCTGCGCGAACTGGATCGCCAGCGGTCGGCGACGCACCGCGCTGCGGTTGGGCGGGGTGACGAGGGCGATGACGCCAGCGCCGGCCGGGGATCGGCGCAATTCGGTGCCGGCCAGCAACTGGCTGAGCGCATCGTCGGTGCTCAGCCATCCTTCGACCCGGCGGCTGCGGATATTGGCGACTTCATCATAGGGGAACAGGATGCGAATGCCGGCCTGCGCCGACAGCGCCCGCAGCGCGCCGCTCAGGGGCTGCGACGGGATGGAGAATTTGTGCCGCTGCGACAGGCTGGTGTCCGGCGCAGGGGCGGCAAGCAGTTGGGTCGGCGCAACAAGGCATGTGGCGAGCGAAAGCCCCGCCAGAACATGGCGTTTCTGCATGATATGTCCCCTGCTGATCGGCATTTTTGCCGTTGGTCATGGGAACGAAATATGGCGGTCGATCCGCCATGGACCGGCAACAAAAGCGCCGGGCGCGGCTGTCGCGGCTGAAGGCTCAGGTCTCGCCGGTCTGCAGGAACCAGCGGTCCGCGCCTTCCAAGCCGATCGCGGTCAGCCGGCCGGAATAATAGGCCCCGGTATCGATGCCGATGCGATTGGCCAGATTTTCGACCTCGGGCGTGATGCTGTGGCCATGGACCACCATCTTGTCATGCCGTCCGCCATGATTGAGGAAATCGCCACGTATCCAGCGCAGATCGGACGGTCGCTGCTCGGCGATCGGCACTCTGGGGCGGATGCCGGCATGGACGAACAGATAATCGCCGACCGTCAGATGATCGACGAAGCTGTCGAGGAAATCGACATCCGCGCGCGGAATATAGTTCATCATCCAGTGGGCGATTGCCCTGTCGTCCATGTCGGCGCTGAGCGAAAGCGGCAGGCCGTAGCTGGCAAGCGTTTCCATGCCGCCAATCCGACGGAAGAAGCCGACCGCGCCCTGGTCGCCGCGCGCGGCCATGACGAAAATCTCTTCATGATTGCCCTTGAGCAGCCGGATGTCGCTGCCCGATCCGTGCAGTGCCCGGACCCGCTCGATCACCTGCGCCGAATGCGGCCCACGATCGATCAGATCGCCGAGCAGGATGAGGCATCGCCGCTTCCCAGGCCGCAGCGCATCGTCGGCGGCGAGCATGCCAAGCAGTTGGTCGAGCAGGTCGAGCCGACCATGAATGTCGCCGATCGCATAGATGCGCCAGTCATCCTCCACGCTGGGAGGCAGCCCGTCCTCGTCATTGGATCGGCGCAGGAATTTCAGCATCGGGAGGGCCATGTGCGCTTCATGGCCCGCGATGCTGCCACAGCGTCACAGGCGCGGCAATGTCACACCCTGCTGTCCCATATATTTTCCGGCCCGGTCGGCATAGCTGACCTCGCAAGGCTCGTTGCCCTGCAGGAACAGGAACTGGCAGGCGCCTTCATTGGCGTAGATCTTGGCGGGCAGCGGCGTGGTATTGGAAAATTCCAGCGTCACATGGCCTTCCCAGCCCGGTTCCAGCGGCGTGACGTTCACGATGATGCCGCAACGGGCATAGGTGGATTTGCCAAGGCAGATCACCAGCACGTCGCGCGGGACGCGAAAATATTCGACCGTGCGGGCAAGGGCGAAGCTGTTGGGCGGGATGATGCAGACGTCGGTCTTGCGGTCGACGAAGCTGTTGGCGGCGAAATCCTTGGGATCGACCACAGCGCTGTCGACATTGGTGAAGATCTTGAACTCGTCGGCGACGCGCGCATCATAGCCATAGGAGGACAGGCCATAGCTGATGCAGCCGTCGCGGCGCTGATTCTCGACGAACGGCTCGATCATGCGGTTCGACTGGGCCTGCTTGCGGATCCAGCGGTCGGAAAGGATGGACATGGGTCTGTCAGCTCTTCTGTGCAGGGGTGATGCCAAGGTCGGCCGGGCCGAAGGCGTGGGGCAACAGGTCGGCAACGCGATGTTCGACCAGGCCGTCACCTTCGGGCGCGACGCAATAGATGGCCAGGGGGCGGCCGGCCATCTGTTCGGCTTCGTTGATGACCTGGCGGCATCGGCCGCAGGGGCTGACGATCGCTTCGCCGCCGACGCTGCCGTCCGCCGCCATGCCGCCGCCGACGACCGCGATTTCGGCGACATCGGCCAGGCGGCCCTGCGCGTTGACGGTCGCCAGCGCGACCGTTTCGGCGCACAGCGACAGGCCGTAGCTCGCATTTTCGAAATTGCTGCCGGTGACGATGCTACCATCGGTCAGGCGCACGGCGGCGCCCACGGCAAAGCGGCTGTAGGGCGCATGGGCATGGGCCAGCGCGCCGCGTGCTGCCGCGACCAGCGCGGCGATATTCTTGTCTTCTGCACTCATGGTGCCACCACATCCCATCTGATCGGTCCGTCGACGCCGTCGATATGCCGCATGTCGCTGGCTGTCCACATCACCCAGGGCCGTTTGGCATAATCGGGCGCGAAGAAATTGCCATCGACCCACAAGGTCCGGTTGATGCCGCTGGCAATGTCATATTGGGCGTCGAAATCGGCGCTGATGTTGAGCAGGGCGGGCTTGCCGGCATGGCTTTCGACCAGATTGACCAGCGTGTTGAGTTCCGACAACACCTGATCGCGGCCCGGCCGCGTGGCGCAGGACGGATCGAACCCCAGCCGGATGACCGGGGGCAGGGCGGCATTGTCGCGCGGCACGGTGGTCATGAACTGGGTCGCCTGATCGACAGCCTTGGCGCACAGGCTATAGTCCAGCGCCGCGCCATAGCGCATGCCCGCGCCGCGTGCGCCGCGCCAGTTGGCGGCGAACAGCGGGTCGCGCAGGCTGGCGCCCCTGGCCGCGCGAATATAGGCGAAATCCGCCCCCTGCGCCGCCAGCGTGCCCCATTCGACCAGGCCGGTGTCGGATGTCACCGATACGCCCTGGGTCGGATATTCGTCACGGTTCGGAGCCCACCCGCGTGCATAGATCCACAGTGCCGAACCCAGCACCATTATGATTGCCAGAACCGCCCCCAAGCGGACCAGCAAGCCCCCCAAAGTCAAACGCCCGATGATATTACCCCTTGATGTGCAGGACGCAGATAAGTGTGAACAGGCGGCGCGCGGTGTCGAAATCGACCGCGATCTTCCCCTCCAGCCGCTCTTTCAGCATGTCCGCTGCGTCGTTGTGAATGCCCCGCCGGGCCATGTCGACGGTTTCGATCTGCGTGGGCGAGGCATTGCTGATCGCCTGATAATAGCTGTCGCAGATCGCGAAATATTCGCGGATCGGCCGGCGGAAACGGCCCAGGCCCAGGATGATCGCTTCCAGCGGGCTGTCGTCCGCGCGGTTGATCTCGATGACCAGGCGCCCTTCCTCGACCCGCAGCACCACCTTGTAGGGGCCGGCATAGCCGTCGGCATGGACGCGCTCGGGCGCGAAATGATTATCCTCCAGAAGGTCGAAAATGGCGATGCGCCGTTCCTGCTCGACATCCGCGTTGCGCCACAAGATGGTGCGCTCGTCGAGCTTGATGTCTATGATGCGCGGATCGGCCATGGCGGGTCTGCTGTCAGTGCGGCGGCGGGCCACGAAAAGCAAGCGGGACTTGTGGCGGGGGAGATGCGGTTGTTTCAACCTTCGCCCTTGCGCGACCCGCGCCGTGGCGCGATGAGGGCGCAATGGTCGAACTCGTGAAACTCAATGCCGCTCCCGAAGAGGGCGGGCTGGAACTGCCGCGCAACGTCGAAGCGGAGGCTGCGCTGCTCGGCGCGCTGATGATTGACAACCGCATCGCGGAGGATGTGCAGCTCAAGCTGAAGCCCGAACATTTCTTCGAGCCACTGCATGGTCGTATCTATGAGGCGGTGATGCGCCTGATCGAGCGCGACATGATCGCCAACCCGGTGACGCTCAAGCCGATGCTGGAACAGGATCCGGCGCTCAAGGAGCTGGGCGGAGCGGCCTATCTGGCGCAGCTCACCGGCAGCGGCGCGGCGCTGCTGGGTGCGCGCGACTTCGCGACCCAGATCTATGACCTTGCCCTACTTCGTCAGCTTGTGAACGTCGGTCGAGAACTGGTTGATAATGCTCTGGATACTAGCGAGGATGTCAATCCGCGCGAGCAGATCGAGCTGGCCGAAGTCGCGCTTTACAAAGTGTCGGAAGGCGAGGGCGAGAGCGGGTCGGTCAAGAGCTTCCTTTCGGCCTCCACCATGGCGGTACAGGTGGCTGAACGTGCGCTCAACAGCGGCGGCCATGTGTCGGGTATCACCACCGGCATCAACAGCCTCAACGAGAAGATCGGTGGTCTGCACAATTCCGACTTGATGATCCTGGCCGGTCGTCCGGGCATGGGCAAGACGTCGCTGGCGACCAATATCGCCTATAATGCGGCGTCGCGCTGGCTGCGCGACCATAATGACGGCATTCCGCCGGAAAAGAATATGGGCGCCAAGACCGCCTTCTTCAGCCTCGAAATGTCGGCCGACCAGCTCGCGACCCGCGTTCTGGCCGAACAGTCGGGGATCAGCGGCGAAGCGCTCCGCATGGGCAAGATCAGCCGGGCGGACTTCCAGAACCTGTCGCGCGCCGCGCGCGACCTGCAGGAACTGCCGCTGTTCATCGACGACACGCCGGGCCTGACGATCGCGGCGCTGCGCACCCGCGCGCGCCGGCTCAAGCGCCGTCATGATGTCGGTTTCATCGTCGTCGACTATCTCCAGCTGCTGCAGGGCAGCGGCAAGGCGGGCGATAGCCGCGTCAACGAAATTTCGGAAATTTCCCGTGGTTTGAAGACGTTGGCGAAGGAACTTCATGTCCCTGTGCTGGCGCTGTCGCAGCTCAGCCGTGCGGTGGAACAGCGCGAGGACAAGCGTCCGCAGCTGTCAGATCTTCGCGAGTCGGGCTCGATCGAGCAGGATGCGGACATGGTCTGGTTCGTGTTCCGCGAGGATTATTATGTCGCCGCCAAGGAGCCGGGCAACAAGGAAGGTCCCGAGCATCAGGAATGGGTGCAGGAGATGGAGCGCATCTACGGCCTGGCCGAGGTGATCGTCGCCAAGCAGCGTCACGGTTCGACCGGCCGTATCCGCATGAAGTTCGACGCCAAGATCACGCGCTTCTCGGATCTGGCCGAGGGCAGTTCCTACCTCGAAGACCTCGAATAAGCGGGCATGGCGGCGGACATGTCCGCCGCCACCGGGTTCAGCCGGCGACGAACGCCTTGAAGACGATGCACAGGCCGATCATGCTGGCGAGATAGGCGAGCGAGCGGACCACTGGCACGCCCAGGCCATAGAGCGGCAGGTAGAGCGCGCGCGACACCAGCCACAGCCAGCCACCGATCGCCGTCCATTCGCTGGTGCGGCCGGCCACGACCACGCCGAACAGCACGATGATCGCGATCGGGAAGGTTTCCAGGAAATTGGCCTGGGCGCGGACCAGCCGGCCGCCGACGGGATCGAGCGGGGGCAGGTTTTCATCCCGCGCCCCGGTATTCCATTTCAGGCCATATTGCTTCGTCTTGAGATGCGCCGCCGCGAAGATATGGACCAGCAGCAGGACGCAGGCCCAGGCCAGGATCTTCAGTTCAACCGCCATCATGCCCTCCCTTGATCGCGGCGGCGCATTGCCATCCGCTTATTTGACGATAGGCAACCATATCGCGCTGGCGCCCGCCGCGCCATATTGCACGCTCTGGGTCGCTGGCTTGTAGTCGCCCGGCTTCGCGTCGAAGATCGAGGGCACATAGGTCTGCGGGTTGCGGTCATAGACTGGGAACAGGCTGGACTGGATCTGCACCATGATGCGATGACCCGGCTTGAACACATGGTTCACATTGGGCAGGCCGAACTTGTAATTTTCCGCCTTGCCCGGAGTCAGCGCCTGCGGCTTGTCGAAGCCATGGGCGTAGCGGCCCCGGAAAATGTCGATGCCGATCGGCAGTTCATATCCGGCCATGACCGGATTGGCGGTGTTTTCCTCCGGATAGACGTCGATCAGCTTCACCACCCAGTCGCTGTCGGTCCCGCTGGTCGCGGCGAACAGGTCGACCATCGGCTGGCCGGCGATATGGACGTCCTTGTCCAGCACCGGCGTCACATAGGTCAGCACATCGGGCCGACCATCGACGAAACGCTGGTCCTTCACCAGCCAGGTGCGCCAGGCCTCATTCTGGTCCTGATGGATCGGCCGGGGCAGATAGGGAACCGGCTTGGCCGGATCGGACACATAGGAGTCGCTGCCCGCTGTTGCCGGCTTTGCCCAGGACAGGCTGTAACTGGCGCCGAGATAGAGCGGGGTCGGCGTGCCGCCCGGCCATTTGGCGCGGGTTTCCCATTTGTCGATGCCGGTCGCATAGGTTAGCGAGCCGGGCATGCTGTAGCCGGCGGGCGGATTGTCCTTGAGATAATGGTCGAGGAAAGGCTTCATTGTGCCGACGCGGAACTGGCGGCCGGTATCGCCCTCGAACTGCAGATCGCCCAGGCTCCGGCCCTCATAATTGACGCCGCTATGGCGCCAGGGGCCGATCACCAGGCTGACCATATCATTCTTCTTGTCCTGTGGTTCCAGCGCCTTGTAGACCGCCGGCGCGCCATAGCTGTCCTCCTGGTCCCACTGGCCCACGACCAGCATGGTCGGCACGGTCAGCGTGCGCTTGGCCAGCAGCTTGTCTACCGCCTGTTCCTGCCAATAGGCGTCATAGGCCGGATGTTCGAGCAGCTTGCGGACCGAAGGGAAGGCGTCGAGGCCATAGGCGCGGGCGAAGTCGCCGGCCGATCCGGCGTTCAGCATCGTCGTATATTCGTCGCCATTGCCCATCGGGATCGCGCCGCCGCCCTTCTTGGCGGTCTGCGACAGGCTGTAGCCGAAGCCGAAATTGCGGAAGGCGCCATTATGGAACCAGTCGTCGCCCATCCAGCCGTCGACCATCGGGCTCTGCGGCACGGCGGCCTTCAGCGCAGGGTGCGGATCGATCAGCGCCATCAGCGAGGTGAAGCCGGGATAGGAGGAGCCGGTGATCGCGACCTTGCCGTTGGTTTCCGGCACATTCTTCACCAGCCAGTCGATCGTGTCATAGGCGTCGGTGCTATTGTCGACATCGGTCTTGTTGAGCGGGCCACGCAGCGGACGGGTCATGACATAGTCGCCCTCCGACCCGTGCAGGCCGCGCACGTCCTGATAGACGCGGATATAGCCGTCATTGACGAAATCGGCATCCATGACCGGCAGGATTTCCTCTATTCTTTGGCTGCGGTTGCGGCTGGTCGCCTTGCCCGCATCATAGGGGGTGCGGGTCAGCAGGATCGGGCCGTGGCTCGTGCCCTTGCGCATGACGATGACGGTGAACAGCTTCACCCCGTCGCGCATCGGGATCATTACTTCCTTGCGCACATAGTCCGCCTGCGGCCGGGCCGGATCATAGACATCGACCTTGTCCGGGGTCATCGGATCGGTCTGGGCGGCGATCGGCGCGGCGAGCGCAGCGATCATCAGGGCGGCAGTGGAAATCTGTGCGGCACGAAGCATGGCGATACCCCTTTGTTCTTTTGTGATCATGCAACGGGTCCGGCCTTGAGGAAAGGCCGGACCCGCTTGTCCTGTGTCAGGCCTGAACGAGCGCGCGGGCGCGATCCTCGATCCGCTTTTCCAGGATCGACAGCGGCATCGCGCCTTCCTCAAGAACGGCGTGGAACTGCTTGATATCGAACTTGTCACCCAGCAGCGCCTGCGCCTTTTCGCGGGCCTTGGTCCAACTGCCATGGCCGACCTTGTAGCTGGTCGCCTGGCCCGGCTGGGTGCAGTAGCGCTCGACCTCGCGCTGGCAGCGGGGGCGGGCAAAGCCGGTCTTCTCGACCATGTAATCGGTCGCCTGCTTGACGCTCCACTGCTTGGAATGAATGCCGGTGTCGACCACCAGGCGGGCGGCGCGGAACAGGAAGGACTGGAGATAGCCGGCACGGTCGATCGGCGTCGCATAGCCGCCCAGTTCGTCGGCCAACTGCTCGGCATAGAGCGCCCAGCCTTCGCTATAGGCGCTCATGAAGGCGATCTTGCGCAGCATCGGCACGTCACCGGCGGTCTGCGCGGTCGAGATCTGGAGGTGATGGCCGGGCACACCTTCATGATAGGTGAGGGCGGGCAGACCATATTTCGGCCAGTCGCCGACATCCTTCAGGTTGATGAAATAGATGGCCGGGCGCGAGCCGTCGAGCGCAGCGCGATTATAATAGCCGTTGGAGGCGCCATCCTGGATCTCGACCGGCACCGCGCGGATTTCGAGCGGGGTATTGGGGATGGTCGTGAACGCCTGGGGCAGCTTCGCCTTCATGGCGTCGAGATCGCGGTTGAGCTGGGCGAGCAGGGCGGCGCGGCCGTCCGGGCTGTCGGCATAGAGCTGGGCCGGATCGACATTGAGCGCGGCGAGCTTTTCGCCGACGCTGCCCTTGGTGAAGCCGGCGCCGTTCAGGATCACGTCCAGCTTGGCGCTGATGTCGGCGACCTGCTCCAGTCCCATGGCGTGGATCTGATCGGCGCTAAGGTCGGTGGTGGTCGCCTGCTTGAGCGCCGCTGCGTAGATTTCATCGCCGCGCGGGGTGCGCCATACGCCGTCACCGGCGGCGGTCTTGGGCTTCAAGGCTTCGATCGCGGCGATCTGTTCGTCGAGCGCGGGATAGATCGACTTTTCGACGATCGCGGCGGCCTGTGCCTGCCAGTCGCCGGTCACGCCCTTGGCGGCGGCGCGCTTCACCAGCGACTGGACCAGGCTGCTGGTCGCGGCGGGCTGGCCGCGGAGCTTCTTCATCTGGCCGAGCGTCAGGTCGAGTGACCATCCGGGGGCGAGATAGCCGCGCGCGGCCTCGTCCCGCTGCAGCGCGGTGTCGGTGCGCAGGTTGCGGGCGAAGGCATCGAGCCGGGCGACATAGGCCTCGCAATCACCGGCCGTGTTGATGGTGTGCGCGGTGTTGAGGAAATCGGGCGTCTGGAAATAGCTGCCGCCCTGCTGGAAGATGCGATAGGGGCGCTGGACGCTGTTGAGGCCGAATTTCGCCGGGGCGACGGTCTGCTGGTCGAGCGAATAGAGGATGACCTCCAGGTTCAGGCGCTGCGCATCCGACAGGGCGGCGCCCTCATAGCCCTTGAATTCCTTGATCGCCGCCTGGGTCGCGGCCAGCTTCTTCATCGTGCCGGACTTACTGTTGTCGTCGAGCTGGCTCTTGGCGGCGGAACGGGCGCCCTTGTCGAGGTCGAGGCTGGTGACCATGGCCGGCGACAGGTCGAGCTGGCGCTCGAAGGCGGTGGCGAAGGCGGCCGACAGGCGCGCATCATCGGCGCCGGCCGTCTGGGCCAGGGCGCGAGGCGCGGCGGTGGCGAGCGCAACCGCGCCCGAGGAAAGCAGAAATTGACGACGATCCATGGGGCGACTCCCTTAAGTCCCGTTGGAAAGGGGGGAGTGTATTGCGCTGCTGACACGACAGGTCCAGCGCGCGCCCGCGCTTGTTACGCAATGTTACAATAAGATAGGGGACGGGCACCCCGCAGGGCGCCCGGTGCGATCAGAAGGCGGGCAGGTTTGCCGGGTCTTCCGGATCGACGACGGGGATCGGCGTGACCGGTGAATGGATGCCGCATTCCACCTTGTCCCAGCCGCGCCAGCGACCGGCGCGCGGGTCTTCGCCCGGCAGAACCTTGGACGTGCAGGGTTCGCAGCCGATCGACAGATAGCCCTGCGCCTCCAGCGGGTGACGCGGCAGTTGTTCGGCCTCGAAATAGGCTTCCAGATCGGTCTTGGTCCAGTCGCCCAGCGGATTAATCTTGAGCCGGCCGTCCTCGACCTCGAAACGGGGCAGGTTCTGGCGCGTCACCGACTGGAACGCCTTGCGGCCCGAAATCCAGGCGTCCAGGCTCGCCTTGGCGCGCTTCATCGGCTCGACCTTGCGGATTTCGCAGCAGCCGTCGGGGTCATAGGACCAGCGCAGGCCGGTTTCGTCCTTCTTGGCCAGCACCGCCGCGTCGGGCGCGACCACGCTGCTGTTGGTGAAGCCCAGCCGTGCGATCAGCGTGTCGCGATAGTTGAGCGTTTCGGCGAACATCTTCTGCGTGTCGACGAAGATCACCGGGATGGCCTTGTCGGCCTTGGCCACCAGATCGAGCAGCACCGCGCTTTCCGTGCCGAAGGAAGAGACGACGCCGACATTGCCGGCGAGGCCTTCCGCGAACACGGTCTTGAGCATGGTCAGCGTATCGACGCCCTCGAAACGCGTGTTGAGCGCATCGGCATCCCCCTGGGTAAAGACGGGGCGGGCATCGATCACATCTACTAGCCGCTCTGGGATCTGGCGGGCAGGTTCAGCCATCAATTTTCTCCGGATGCCGTTTCGCCCAGACGGGCTGACGGCCATCGATCGTCTTCTGATAGACGTCGGCATAGCGGGTGAGCGCGCGCTCCACGGCGGCGTCATCCAGGGCTTTGGCGGGGTGGAAACTGTCGAAGCCGCAGCGGCGCATGGCGTTGATCTGGTCGACCAGCACATCGCCCACGGCGCGCAATTCGCCCTGATAGCCCGATTCCCGCAGGATGCGCGCGGCCGAATAGCCGCGCCCGTCGCCATAGGCGGGGAAGTTCACCTCGACCAGCGAGAGGCGATCGAGGTGGGGCAGCAGTTCGCGTGCATCCTCGCCCGGCTCGATGCGGACGGCGGTGGCGTTGGACTGGCCGGTGAAGGATTCGACCGTGACAGCCGGCTCCTGCGCGGCTTCACCGTCGCGGAAGGAGAGGAACTCAACCATAGATCGCCTCCTTGAAGGGCTTCATGCCGATGCGGCGATAGGTGTCGAGGAAACGCTCCCCGTCGGTGCGTTCGGCGAGGTAGATGTCCGTGACCTTCTCGATCGCGTCGACCACGCCATCCTCGGAGAAGCCGGGGCCGGTGATCTGGCCGAGCGAGGCGTCCTCCGCGCCCGATCCGCCGAGCAGCAGCTGGAAATTCTCCACGCCTTTCCGGTCGACGCCCAAAATGCCGATATGGCCGGCATGATGGTGGCCGCAGGCGTTGATGCAGCCCGAAATCTTCAGCTTCAGTTCGCCCAGCTCCGCCTGACGTTCAGCATCGGCGAAGCGCTGCGCGATCTTCTGTGCCAGCGGAATCGAGCGGGCATTGGCCAGCGCGCAATAGTCGAGGCCGGGGCAGGCGATGATGTCGGTGATGAGGTCAAGGTTTGCCTCGGCCAGTCCCGCTTCGTCCAGCTTCTGCCAGATGGCGTAGAGATCGGCCTTCTTCACATGCGGCAGGACCAGGTTCTGCGCATGGGTGACGCGCAGTTCGTCGAGCGAATATTGCTCGGCCAGCGACGCGACCAGTTCGATCTGTTCGGCCGACGCGTCGCCCGGAATGCCGGTCAACGGCTTCAGGCTGATATTGACGATCGCATAGCCCGGCTGCTTGTGCGCCGCGACCTGACGGTCGACCCACAGGGCAAAGGCCGGATCGGCACGGTCGATGTCTTCGCTCAGGCCCGTTTCATAGGCCGGGTTGGCGAAGAAGGCGCGGATGCGGTCCAGTTCCTCGGTCGGCGGGTTAAGGCCCAGTTCGCGCATATGGGCGAACTCTTCCTCGACCTGGCGCTTATATTCCTCGACGCCGATCTCATGGACCAGGATCTTGATGCGGGCCTTGTACTTGTTGTCGCGGCGACCGTAGCGATTATAGACGCGCAGGCAGGCCTCCAGATAGGAGACGATCTCCTCCTCCGGTACGAAATCCCTGATCTGCGGCGCGACCATCGGGGTGCGGCCCATGCCGCCGCCGGCATAGACTTCGGCGCCGATCACGCCATCCTTCGACACCAGCTTCAGGCCGATATCGTGCAGGCGCATCGCCGCGCGGTCGTCATCGCTGGCAATCACGCAAATCTTGAACTTGCGCGGCAGATAGGTGAATTCCGGGTGGAAGCTGGACCATTGGCGCAGCAGTTCGGCCCAGGGGCGGGGGTCCGCCACCTCGTCGGCGCTAACGCCGGCATATTGGTCGGAACTGATGTTGCGGATGCAGTTGCCGCTGGTCTGGATGGCGTGCATCTCCACCGTCGCCAGTTCGGCGAGGATGTCGGGCGCATCGGCCAGCTTGATCCAATTATATTGCAGGTTCTGGCGCGTGGTGAAGTGGCCATAGCCCTTGTCGTACTTGGCCGCGATCTCGCCCAGCTTGCGCATCTGCTTGCCGCTGAGCGTGCCATAGGGGATGGCAACACGCAGCATATAGGCGTGGAGCTGCAGATAGAGGCCGTTCATCAGCCGCAGCGGCTTGAACTGATCCTCGGTCAGGGCGCCGGTCAGGCGGCGTTGCACCTGGTCGCGAAATTCATCGACGCGGGCGTCGACGATGGACTGGTCATAGCTGTCGTAGCGATACATGTCAGATCACCCAGTTGCCGGCGTCGGCGTCATTCGGTTTCAAATTGAGGTCGGGGCGCACCGTGGGGCCAAGGGCGCGAATGCGGTCCTTGATATGGGCCGGGCGCACGCCCTCGTCGGTGACGGTCGCGTCGATCACATAGGCGCCGACGACACGCAGCGCCGCTTCCTCGGTGCGGGCGAGGTCGTCGCCCTGTTCGCCGACATCGGCGCTGTCGCCGACCTGGCGCGACCAGCCATCGCCGGCCCACCAGATGACATCACCGGTCACCAGATCATTGCCCGTCAGGATCTTCACGAACGCATCTCCGAAATACTCTCCCCTTTTGCCGCCCAGTCCGCCAGCACATCGCGTGCCAGGGCATGGGCTGCCACGTCGCCGACCACGATCAGGGCCGGGCTTTTGACTTCTTCACGCGCCACCATGTCGCCCAGATCGGCGAGCAGGGTGCGCAGGCTGCGCATATCGGCGCGCGTGCCATTTTCCAGCACCGCGACCGGGATCGCCGGCGACACGCCGTCGGCCATCAGCTTGTCGGCGATGTCGGCGGCGGTCGCGACGCCCATATAGATGACGAGCGTGCGGCCTTTTCCCGCAAGGCCCGACCAGTCCTGTGTCGTGAGACCCTTGCACTGGCCGGCGACGAAACTGACCGCACTCGACGCCTCGCGATGGGTCAGCGGCAGTTGCGCCTGGGCGGCGGCGCCGATCGCGGCGCTGATGCCCGGCACGACCTCGACCGGCACGCCGGCAGCGCGGCAGGCGTCGACTTCCTCGCCGCCACGGCCGAAGATGAAGGGATCGCCGCCCTTCAGGCGAACGACCGGCTCGCCAGCCAGAGCGAAGCGGACCAGCAGGGCGTTGATCGCCTCCTGCGGCATGGAGTGGCGGCTGCGCTGCTTGGCGACCGAGACCAGTTCGGTCTGCGGGCCGGCCAGCGCCAATATGTCGTCGGACACCAGCCCGTCATGCACGATCAGGCGCGCGTCGCGGATCAGGCGCACGGCCTTGATGGTCAGCAGTTCCGGGTCGCCCGGTCCCGCGCCCACCAGGTGGACGGTAGCAGGTGCAATGTCAGCCATGCTCGCCACATGGCGAAAGGGCGGCGGAGTTTCAATTCAGAATGGATATGGAGGGGCTTAGGAAAAGTTTTGTCCAGTAGCCGGGTTGTCAATCGCCCATGGCGCTGACGTCTATGTCCTTGAGGCCGATGCCGATGGTGGCGCGAGGCTGTTCGATCTCGGCGGAGGCGACCGGATAGGCGCAATAATCGGCGGCATAATAGGCGCTGGGCCGGTGGTTGCCGGATACGCCGACGCCGCCGAACGGGGCGGTGCCCGACGCGCCATTGGTGGGCCGGTTCCAGTTGATCACGCCGGCGCGGACATTGCCCCAGAATTGCGCATATTGTTCGGGACTGCCGCCGACGAGCGAGGCGGACAGGCCATAACGGCTGCTATTGGCTTCGGCGATGGCGGTTTCGAAATCGGGCACGCGCACGATCTGGAGCAGCGGACCGAATAGCTCGACATCGGGCCGTTCCTTCATCGCCGTCACGTCGATGATTGCGGGCGTCAGGAAGGGCAGGCCCTTTTGCGGCCGGACCATATGCTTGATCGGCCGGCCGCCATGGCTCATCAGATAGAGGAAGCTTTCGGTCAGGCCATCGGCGGTCGGGCTGTCGATGACCGGCCCCATATAGGGCTGCGGATCGGCATGGGGGTGATCGACGATCAGCCGGTCGGCAAGCTTCTTGACCTCGGCGATCAGGGCGTCGGCCATCGCGTCGCGGACGATCAGACGGCTGGCGGCGGTGCAGCGCTGGCCGCTCGACAGGAAGGCGGACTGGATGACCAGCGCGGCGGCGGCGCCGATTTCCGGCGTGTCCCAGACGACCAGCGGATTGTTGCCACCCATTTCGAGCGCGAGGATCTTGCCCGGCTGGGTCGCGAACTGGCGGTTGATGGCGATGCCGGTCTGCGCCGATCCGGTGAACAATATGCCCGCGACATCGGTATGGGCGGCGAGCGCCTTGCCTTCCTCCGCGCCGCCGAGCAGCAACTGGACGGCATCGGTCGGGACGCCTGCCTCATGATAGAATCGCACCAGCATCTCGCCGACCGCCGGGGTCTTTTCCGATGGCTTGAAGATGACGGCATTGCCCGCCAGCAGCGCGGGGATGATGTGGCCATTGGGCAGGTGGGCCGGAAAATTATAGGGGCCAAGCACCGCCATCACGCCATGGGGCTTGTGCCGCACCGACTGGCGGGCGCCCAGATTGGCCTCCAGCCGGCGCTGGCCGGTGCGTTCGGAATAGGCGGCGACCGATGTGTCGATCTTGGCCATGACCGCCGTCACCTCGGTCCGGGCGTCCCATAGCGGCTTTCCGGTTTCGCGGGCGATCAGGTCGGCCAGTTCCTCCTCATGGGCGCGCACGACATTGACGAAGCGGCGCAGCGTTTCGATGCGGAAGGCGACCGGCTGTGCGGCCCAGCGCGGCCAGCCGGAGCGGGCGCGGGCGACGATATCGTCCACGTCGCCGCTTTCGCCCTGCCATAGCAGGGCGCCGGTCGCGGGTTCATGGGACGTCAGCGCGGCGGACATGGTGCAGGATATGACCGAAAATGGTTAACGAAGGAAGAGCGGGGCATGGAGGGCGCTCTTCTACGTTCGGCCAATAGGAAATGTTCCGCTTAACTTCCCATATTTCCCGCATATTTGGACATTTAAGAACCGAAGTTGGAAATTTTATGATGCTGGGTCGATCCGGCCGGGGTGGGCGCCCATGCCGGATCGATCCTGTACCATCCTGCCGTCGAATAGGACAGGGCGGCCGCCTGTGAGCGGCGATCAGAAGCCGTAGCGGATCGACATTTCGGCGCTGCGCCGGGCTTCTTCGTTCCGAACCGCGGCAAGATCGGCCGGCGCTGTCCGATCGGTCAGGCGGTGGAGCAGGAACTGGCCGAAGCTCCATTCGCCCAGATCCGACGCGGCGTTGATATGGCCGCTTTCGCCCGCGTCGGCGAACTGGCTGCCCCAGAATTGGGCGAGCCGCCGGGCGCTGGCAAAGTCGATATAGGGATCGTTGCGACTGGCGACGACGATCGAGGGGAAGGGGAGCAGCCCCTTGGGCGTGGGGCCGAAGCCGACGAGGCGGCGGTCGACCGCGCCGCTGTCCACTTCCGGCGGCGCCACCAGCAGGGCGCCGGCCACCTTGTCCCGCAACTGTCCGGTTTCGAACGCTGCCCACCAGGCGACCGCATGGCAGCCAAGGCTGTGCGCGGCCAGGATCACCGGCCCGTCAACCTGGGCGATGGCATGGCCCAGGTTGGTGATCCAGGCATTGCGATGGGGCGCGTCCCAGCTGCCCAGTTCGACCCGATGGCAGTCGGGAAGCGCCTTTTCCCAAAGGCTTTGCCAGTGGCCCGGACCGCTGTTCATCAGGCCGGGCACGGTCAGGATGGTGGGGGTCTGGTCGTCCGACAGGGTGTGAATCGTCATCTGCACCTCCAAATCTATGGGGCAATTTTATCACTACTGATTTGATTGACAATAAAGCTTTGCTGATGCGTGGCGAAGTTGGGATGGATCGTCGTTCGCGGAAAATGCCAAATATAAAAATATATCGCCGACTGTTGGTGTAATTTTCGTTCGGCAAATGTGATTTGCGTGGACTTAGGCCCGATTTTCCGGGCTTTCGGCAAATTGGCACGGCCCCTGCAATGCTCCTGGCACGACCCGATCGGGGTCGCGGAACGAGATTTCAGGGAAGGAATTTGCTCATGAAGACCATCACCATCATCGCCGCTGCCACCGCCATGACCGTTGCTGCCGCGCCCGCCTTCGCTCAGCCCGAAGGCAAGTTCGGCAATGCCAAGGTCCGCTATGAAGAAAAGACCGACCGCTACTGCTTCCGCGAAGTGCAGCCCAGCACGCTGGTGCCGCGCGTCGATTGCCGCAGCAAGCAGGACTGGGCCGACGCGGGCCTGACCATCAGCCGCAAGCCGGCCGTCCAGTTGGCCCAGCGCTGAACGCCGGCGCCGCCGATCCATTAAAATCAGGGAAGGAATTTGCTCATGAAGACCATCGCCATCATCGCCGCTGCCGCCGCCATGACCGTTGCCGCCGCGCCCGCCTTCGCCCAGCCCGTGGGCAAGTTTGGCAACGCCAAGGTCAGCTATGAAGAGAAAACCGACCGCTACTGCTTCCGCGAAGTGCAGCCGAGCACGCTGGTGCCGCGCGTCGATTGCCGCAGCAGGCAGGACTGGGCCGATGCGGGCCTGACCATCAGTCACAAGTCGGCCGTTCAGCTTGCCCGGCGCTGAGGCGCAGTGCCTCCCGGCGAGAGGAAGCTGGGAGGCTGCCCAGATGGGGCGGATTTTGCGGCAGGTCGCGCCAGACCCGCGATCAACGCCGGAACGGCGTCGCCCCGATGTCGTTGGTTCGACGGACGCGGCCCGCGCATGGTTATCACGGGGCGGCCTGCGACCGATGGAGCGTCCCGTCCCGCCTTCCGGGGCAAAGGCGGGACGCTTTTTCCGTGTTACGCTGCTGCGAGCTGCGGTAATTGGCCGGACCGATCCGGATTCTTTCTGAAAATTGCTGGCGGGTCTCGACCGGAAATCGACGCGACAGTCGAAGTTCACAGTGTCGTGAGGCTGATTTCGGGGAAAAGCGCCGGTGATGCTCCTGCGACGCGCCGACGGCGCGCCTGTGAAGCGACACGCGCATCGAAATCGGGTCATCACCACGCCTCGGTGACGCGACAGTGGGGCGACAGTGAAGCGACGCCCGTGCGCCAGCAGGCGGTTGCGGAGCGACCGCGAGATGGCGTGAAGATCGTGTGATTGATCCATTTCCAAGGGTAGATCAGAGAAAGGCGGAGTAGGACAGGGTGGGAATGGCCATTTTTAGCCAATCCGATGCGGGATGTGCTTTCCGCAAAGTTGCCGTAAGCGGCTCCATTGCCCTGCAAGTATCGACCGGCCTGAGCGGCGGACTGCGCTGCTCTTGCTCATGTCTACCGCGCCTGACACGATGACTGCATGAGGATATGCTGCCTGCCGCTGATCGTGATTGCATTGGAAGCCTGCACACCGGCCGTAAGTGAACCGGCAGGACCATGCACAGAGAATTTCTGCCTCCCCGATGGGGCTAAGATCACCCGCACCCAAGAAGGGCCAGATTTCAACGTCCATGATGTCTCATGGATGGGCCAGAGGTTCGGCATCTACGAGGGCAATCATCCCCAAAAAAGGGATCAGGGCAGCCGCGCAGCCGTCAAGCTCCGCATTGACTCCAAGGCCCACATTGGCGTCGCGGAGGGGCGTGGCAGCATCATCGTCGCCACCGGGAAAGGCTGGCCCGCCTTTTTGGACGTAATGGGGCCATGCAGGTCGGATAGGGACTGCACGCTCGTGAAGTTTGCCGAGGGACTGAGGGGACGGTGAAGTCTGAATGGGCTAGAAAGACTGGACGGTCGCGCATCGACCACCGACGGACGTTCCTTCTCCCGCTAGCGGGAGAAGGATACGAAGCCTTGCCGGCAAGGCCGGCTAGGCGAAGTTGGATGAGGGGCGCTCGCTTCATAAGACCCTCACCCTCCCACGCCTACGGCGCGGGCCCCTCCCTCTCCCGCAAACGGGAGAGGGTAAGCAGACGTTCGGCAATCCACCCAATTCCGCCACGCGATCAGGTGTGGTGACACTTGCTTTGCCGGGTCTGGGCCTTTCTCACGGCAGTGCGGGCGCTGCCCCATGCGCCTCGCCCATGCGGCGGATGGCGGCGACCTTGGCGTGGAGCGGGCCCCAGTCGTCGGACTGGTCGATCGCGCTCCAGATCGCCTCCACTTCATCGATATGCATGGAGCAGGGGGGCTCGTCCGACCAATAGGCGTGGTCGCGGGCGCCGGGAACGGGCGCATGGTCGGCCAGCTGGTCGCGCAGTTCGGCCCAGATGGGTTCGCTGTACCGTGCCGGATTGCGGGGCGTGCCGCCGCGCCAGTCGTGAAAGAAGGTATCGATCGGCGTCGCGGTGGTCATCATCGCGCGCACGGCGGTTTCGGTCATGGCGGCGCTGTTCGCGCCCGGCAGGACGCCGAGGCGCCAGCAGAAGCGGCGCTGCATCGCCTGGGCATAGAGGGCGGGGAAGCGTTCGAGCTGTTCGATCAGCGGCGGCGCCTCGGTTAATGGTCGCAGCGACACGGCGAGTTGGGCGACGTCCCAATGGATCGCCTCGGCCTGGCGGGCGAAGGCATAGAGGCCGGCATGGTCGAAATAGGCGGCGGTGAAGCCCGCGTCCCAGAGCGGCGTGAAGCGCCAGGGGCCATAATCGAAGCTTTCGCCGGTGACATTGATATTGTCGCTGTTGAGCACGCCATGGACGAAGCCGGCGACCATGTAGCTGGCGGCCAGGTCGGCGGTGCGATCGACCACGCGGCCGAGCAACTGGGCGGGCGGATTGTCGCCGGGCTGTTCCCCATAGAGGCGGGTGAGAGCATAGTCGGTCAGCCGTTCGAGCAACCTGTTGTCCTCGATATAGGCGGCGCGCTGGAAGCTGCCTATGCGGATATGCGAATGGCTGAGACGGACCATCGCCGCGCCGCGCGTGGGGGATGGCTCGTCATTGCGCTCCAGCGCCTCGCCGGTCTCGATGATCGAGAAGGTCTTCGACGTGTTGACGCCCAGCGCCTCCAGCATCTCGGTCGCCAAAATCTCGCGCACGCCGCCCTTGAGTGTCAGGCGCCCGTCGCCAAAGCGGCTATAGGGGGTCTGGCCCGATCCCTTGGTGCCAAGGTCGAGCAGGCGGCCGTCCGCGTCGCGCATCTGCGCGAACAGGAAGCCGCGGCCGTCGCCGATATCGGGATTATAATGGCGGAACTGATGGCCATGGTAACGCAGGGCGAGCGGCTGGGGGAGGTTGTCGGGCAGGGGCGCGAAGCGGCCGAAATGGGCTATCCATTCGGCGTCGCTCAGATGATCGAGGCCGACAGTGGCGGCGGCGCGGTCATTGCGGAAGCGCAACAGGGTCTGTGGAAAGTCCGCAGCATGCACCGGATCGGCGATGTCGGGCATCAGCGCGGTGATTTCCGTGGCGGGGTGGTAATTGGCGGCTTGCGGCTTGTTGTCCATGCGGCGATATGGGGGAGCATGGGCGGAAGGATCAAGCTTGACCGGCTATAGTGACGCATATTGGTGGTCCCCGGATGGACTGCGGCTGCATTATCGCGACTATGCGGGCGGCGAGGACGGGCGACCGCCCGTGCTGTGCCTGCCGGGGCTGACCCGCAATGCGCGCGATTTCGAGCCGCTGGCGCAGCGGCTGGCGGGCGATTGGCGAGTGATCTGTCCGGATATGCGGGGGCGCGCCGAAAGCGCCTATGCCAAGGATCCGATGAGCTATGTGCCGCTCACCTATCTGCAGGATATCGGCCGGTTGCTGGCGGACCTGGCGATCACCCGCTTCGTGGCGGTCGGCACGTCGCTGGGCGGGATCATCACCATGCTCATCGCCGCCACCCATCGCGAATGGCTGGCCGGCGCGGTGCTGAACGATGTCGGCCCGACGCTGGACGAAGCGGGGCTGGAGCGGATTCGTGGCTATGTCGGCGTCGGCCAGTCGCACCCGAGCTGGGTCCATGCTGCCCGCGCGCTGGAGGAAGCGAATGGCGATGTCTATCCGGCCTATGGGCTGGAGCAATGGCTGGCCATGGCCAAGCGGCTCTATCGACTGAACAGCGGCGGGCGGATCGTGCTCGACTATGACATGCGGATCGCGGAGCCGCTGCGCGCGCCGGGCGGCGAGGCGGGTGTCGACATGTGGCCGGTGATGGCGGCGTTTCAGGGCATTCCGACCCTTTTGCTGCGCGGGGATCGGTCGGACCTGCTGAGCGCGCCGACGGCGGAGCGGATGGCGCGCGAGGTGGGGGTAAGCGCCGAACTGGTGACGGTGCCCGATGTCGGTCATGCGCCCGCGCTGGACGAGCCGGAAGCAGCGGCCGGGATCGACCGCCTGCTGGAACGCGTGCTGCGTGGCTGACGGGGGCGGCGTGAGGCGGGGCGATCCGCCGCGCATCCTGCATATCCATGGCAGCTTCACGCTGGGCGGCAAGGAAGCCCGCGCGATCCGGCTGATGAACATCTGGGGCGACAAGGCACGGCACAGCATCGTCAGCGCCGCGCCCGAGGCGCTCACTGCCCGCAGCGCGATCGAGCCGCAGGTGCCGGTCGATTTTCCCGAAGCGCCGCCCTTTGCCGGGCGGCCGGGGCTGGCGCGGTTCCGCGCGATCGCGCAGTTCCTGTCCGGCTATGACCTGGTGCTGGGCTATAATTGGGGGGCGATGGACGGGGTGATGGCGCACCGGCTGTTTGCCCGGTCGATGCGCCTGCCGCCGCTGATCCATCATGAGGATGGCTTCAACGCCGATGAGGCGGCGGGGCTGAAGCCGCAGCGCAATCTCTATCGGCGCATGGCGCTGGGCCGGGCGCAGGCGCTGGTCGTGCCCTCGGCGCGGCTGGAGCGGATCGCGCATCAGGCGTGGAAGCAGCCGGCGGGCAAGGTGCATCTGATCCGCAACGGCATCGATGTGGCGCGCTATGCGCAGGCGCCGGCACCGGATGCGATACCGGGGCTGGTGCGCACGCCGGGCAAGCTGCTGGTCGGCACGCTGGCAGGGCTGCGCGCGGTCAAGAATATTCCCCGGCTGGTGCGCGCCGTGGCCGCCCATCGCGAACGGCTGCAACTGGTGGTGGTGGGCGAGGGGCCGGAGCGCGCCGCGATCCTGGCCGAGGCGGCGGCGCAGGGGCTGGACGATATCTGCCTGGCCGGGTTCATGACCGACCCCTGGCGCTTCGTCGGCCTGTTCGACATTTTCGCTTTGTCGTCGGACAGCGAGCAGTTCCCGATCTCGCTGGTCGAGGCGATGGCGGCCGGGCTGCCGGTGGCCTCCACCGATGTCGGCGATGTCGCCAACATGGTGGCGCCGGCCAATCGTCCCTTCGTCGCGGCGGACGAGCAGGGGCTGGCCGATGCGCTGGGGACGCTGGCCGCCGACCCGCAATTACGCGCCGCATTGGGGGCGGCAAACCGGGCGCGGGCGCAGCGCGATTATGACGAAAAGACCATGGTCGACGCCTATGCCGCATTATATGGCGAGGCTCTGGCCAGCCCCCACATTTTGCGCTAGGGCGCCCTACAGTTCGTCATCCCTGACAAAAACTGTTATAGGACGACATTTCAACCGGTCTGGGGAGGCCGGTTCATTTCGCGGGAGAAGTCGTTGTTCAAGGGTTTGAAACCCATCGTCTATGGTGGCCGTGAAGTCTGGCCGCTGGTCGAAGGTGGCAAGGGTGTTGCTGTTTCCAACCATGCCAGTTCGGGCGCCTGGGCGGCTGCCGGGGGCATCGGCACGGTATCGGCGGTCAATGCCGACAGCTATGACTCCATGGGCAATATCATCCCGCAAATCTATCATGGCCGCACCCGCCGCGACCGCCATGAGGAACTGATCGCCTATGCCATCGACGGTGCCGTCGAGCAGGTGAAGCGCGCCTATGAGATTGCCGGCGGCAAGGGCGCGATCAACATCAACGTGCTGTGGGAAATGGGCGGTGCGCAGCGCGTGCTGCACGGCGTGCTGGAAAAGACCAAGGGCATGGTCGCCGGCGTCACCTGTGGCGCGGGCATGCCCTACAAGCTCAGCGAAATCGCTGCCTCCTACAATGTCAGCTATCTGCCGATCGTGTCGTCGGGCCGGGCCTTCCGTGCGCTGTGGAAGCGCGCTTATTCCAAGGCATCGGAATGGCTGGGCGCGGTGGTCTATGAAGATCCCTGGCTGGCCGGCGGCCACAACGGCCTGTCGAACGCGGAAGATCCGCGCGCGCCGCAGGACCCCTATCCGCGTGTTCGCGACCTGCGCGCCACGATGCGCGAAGGCGGCATTTCCGATGATGTGCCGATCGTCATGGCCGGCGGCGTCTGGGCGCTGAAGGACTGGAACGACTGGATCGACAATCCCGAACTGGGTGCGATCATGTTCCAGTTCGGCACCCGTCCGCTGCTGACCCAGGAAAGCCCGATCCCGCAGGACTGGAAGGACCGGCTGATGCAGCTGGAACCGGGCGACGTGCTGCTGCACAAATTCTCGCCCACCGGCTTCTACAGCTCGGCGATCCGCAATCCCTTCCTGCGTTCGCTCGAAGCGCGGTCGGACCGCCAGATCCCGTTCAGCACCGAACAGGCGGGCGACCATACCCATCAGCTCGACGCGGGCGTGAAGGGCAAGAATTTCTGGGTGACGGTGGGCGACCTGTTGCGCGCGCGCGAATGGGTGGGCCAGGGCTTCACCTCCGCGCTCAAGACGCCGGACAACACGCTCGTCTTCGTGACCGAGGAAGAGAAGGCGGAAATCCGCAAGGACCAGACCGACTGCATGGGCTGCCTGTCGCAGTGCAGCTTCTCCAGCTGGATGGACAGTGAAACCAACTCCACCGGTCGCCTGGCTGATCCGCGCAGCTTCTGCATCCAGAAGTCGCTGCAGGAATCGGTCCATGGCGGCGACCTGGACAAGAATCTGCTGTTCGCCGGCCATGCCGCCTATCGCTTCAAGCAGGATCCCTTCTATTCGAACGGGTTCGTGCCGACCGTGAAGCAGCTGGTCGACCGCATCCTGACCGGCGACTGATGGCTGCCGATATTCAAGGGCTGGCGGTGCTGCATTATGACACGCCGCATTTCGACGTGGTACGGCCGGGGCAGTTCGTGCTCTGCGCCGTATCGGGTGCGCGAATCGACCTCGACGACCTGAAATATTGGAGCGCCGAGTTTCAGGAAGCCTATCGCGGGCCGGAGGAGGCGACGGCCTCCTTCCTGCGCCACCGCGGTGCAGCATTTCGCTGAACCGCGGTAAGTGCCTGCCACTATTCGGCTTTTTGGCATCGTTCTATTAGTTGAATGATCGCTGTGCGCTGCAGCGAAAATTTCAAGATGTTGTGATTTCCATTCATCGCCCCAGCGGCACGTTTTGTCGTGAGATTGCTGTTCCCACGTCCATTTATCTGATGTATTCTTCCTCAACAGGCGGCGCAGATCGTCTTTTGGGTGAAGGATGTGTCAGATGTCTCGAATTGATGTCTTCGGCGATCGTATCTGTCTGGTGAGCAGCCTGCTGATCCTGGGCTGGTTCATTTACAACGTGTCCTTCTAAACAGGGCGCGACCGGGAAAGGCAGGGCAATCCATTTGGCGATGCAAGTCGCTGGATGCGCTTTGTTTTTTTCGGATCCTGCTGGATTTTCCTCTCCTTTTGACAGCGGTATCGGCTGGCAATTGCTGCCGGAACCGATATGAACGCCGGGAATGCTTTTAACAGGGCGTCCTCGAGGCGTCCGTTCACGCCAGTCATGGGAGTTGCCCGCCGTGAAAACCCGCGCCGCCGTCGCCTTCGAAGCGAAGAAGCCCCTCGAAATCGTCGAAGTCGATCTGGAAGGCCCCAAGGCGGGCGAAGTCCTGGTCGAGATCATGGCGACCGGCATCTGCCATACCGATGCCTATACGCTGGACGGGTTCGACAGCGAGGGCATCTTCCCTTCGATCCTGGGCCATGAGGGCGCCGGCATCGTCCGCGAAGTAGGTGCTGGCGTCACCAGCCTGGTGCCGGGCGACCATGTCATCCCGCTCTACACGCCGGAATGCCGCCAGTGTAAGTCGTGCCTGAGCGGCAAAACGAACCTCTGCACCGCGATCCGCGCGACCCAGGGCAAGGGGCTGATGCCTGACGGCACGACCCGCTTTTCCTACAAGGGCCAGCCGATCTTCCATTATATGGGCTGTTCGACCTTCTCCAACTTCACCGTCCTGCCCGAGATCGCGCTGGCCAAGATCCGCGAGGACGCGCCGTTCAAGACCAGTTGCTATATCGGCTGCGGCGTCACCACGGGCGTGGGCGCGGTGATCAACACCGCCAAGGTGCAGGTGGGCGACAATGTCGTGATCTTCGGCCTGGGCGGCATCGGCCTCAACGTCATCCAGGGCGCGCGCCTGGCCGGCGCGAACAAGATCATCGGCGTCGACATCAATCCTGATCGCGAGGAATGGGGCCGCAGGTTCGGCATGACCGAGTTCCTCAACTCCAGGGGCATGAGCCGCGAGGAGGTGGTCGCCGCGATCGTCGCGATGACCGATGGCGGCGCGGACTACACGTTCGACGCCACCGGCAACACCGAAGTGATGCGCGTGGCGCTGGAAGCCTGCCATCGCGGCTGGGGCACCAGCATCATCATCGGCGTGGCCGAGGCCGGCAAGGAAATCAGCACCCGTCCGTTCCAGCTGGTCACCGGCCGCAACTGGCGCGGCACGGCCTTTGGCGGGGCCAAGGGCCGCACCGACGTGCCCAAGATCGTCGACATGTACATGACCGGCAAGATCGAGATCGACCCGATGATCACCCATGTCATGGGGCTGGAGGACATCAACAAGGGGTTCGACCTGATGCATGCGGGCGAGAGCATCCGCAGCGTCGTCGTCTTCTGATCCGATAACCCAACAGGAGAGTGACCATGTTCAGCCATGTGATGGTGGGATCGAATGATCTCGACGCTTCGCGCGCCTTTTATGACGCGCTGTTCGGTGCGGTCGGCGGCAAGCCGGCGATGCAGGACGACAAGGGGCGGCTGATCTACATGCATGACGGCGCGCTGTTCATGGTGACAAAGCCGATCGACGGGGAGCCGGCCTGCCATGCCAATGGCGGCACGATCGGTTTCCGCATGACATCGACCGAGCAGGCCGATGCCTGGCATGCGGCCGGGGTCGCGGCGGGCGGCACGGCGTGCGAAGATCCGCCGGGCGTGCGCGAGGGCGGCTTCGGCAAGCTCTATCTCGCCTATCTGCGCGATCCCGCCGGCAACAAGCTGTGCGGCCTGCATCGGATCGGATGAGGAAGGAAGAGCCAAGTGGAGACGGTTTCGACCAACAGGGCCTTTGGCGGCATCCAGGGCGTCTATCGCCATGCCTCGCGCGAGACGGGGACGGAGATGACCTTCTCCGTCTTCGTGCCGCCGCATGCGCCCGGCACGAAGCTGCCGGTGGTCTGGTATCTGTCCGGCCTTACCTGCACCCATGCCAATGTGACCGAGAAGGGCGAGTTCCGCCGGGCCTGCGCGGAACTGGGCCTGATCTTCGTCGCGCCCGATACCTCGCCGCGGGGCGAGGGCGTGGCCGACGATCCGGACGGCGCCTGGGACTTTGGCCTGGGCGCGGGCTTCTATGTCGATGCGACGCAGGCGCCCTATGCGGCCCATTATCGCATGTGGTCCTATGTGACGCAGGAATTGCCGGCGTTGATCGCCGACCAGTTCCCCGCCGACATGGATCGCCAGTCGATCATGGGGCACAGCATGGGCGGTCATGGCGCGCTGACCGTTGGGCTGACCTATCCGGAGCGCTATCGTGCGGTCTCCGCCTTCGCGCCGATCGTGGCGCCGGGGCAGGTGCCCTGGGGCGAGAAGGCGCTGGGCGGCTATCTGGGCGCGGACCGGGCGGCGTGGCGCAAGCATGACGCCGTCGCGCTGATCGAGGATGGGGCGCGGACCGATGCGCTGCTGGTCGACCAGGGCGCGGGAGACAGCTTCCTGGAGGAACAGTTGCGCCCTGAATTGCTGCGCGCGGCCTGCGACGCAGCGGGCATCGACCTGACGCTCCATCTGCGCGACGGCTATGATCATAGCTATTATTTCATTTCCAGCTTCATGGACGATCATCTGCGCTGGCACGCGGCGCGGCTTGGCTGAGCAATTGGGCTGATCGCGGACCGTCCGGGCAAAGCCCGGATGGTCGCGGCACAAGATAAGCTATTTTGCCTTTCTCTATTTGATGGGTAGATAGAGTGTCGAGCGTTTCGCTCCGCGGCTTTTGAAGGATGTCAGCTTGCTCCGCGTCACCAACGGCTAAAGCGCACGGTACCCAAGCGACAACGCCCGGTTTCGTGTTCCTCCCGCACAAGGAGAAGACGATGACCCATAAGCAAGCCCGTGTCCGCCAGCAGCGGCAGGACCAGACCCCGCAAATCCATATTCCCCATAGCAGCTGGTCGCGCGTCGAGCGCAACCGCAGCGCTGAGGCTGTGCTGGCGCCGGGCGATTTCTGGGCGCGGCTGGGGCTTTAACGGCCGTTGGCTTCGCGCTTGTCGAGAAGGCGCGTAATAGGGTTCTCGACAGGCTCGAACCGAACGGATGTTGGGCCGCTCGGCCTTTCTAGCGGAACACCACCGTCTTGCCGCCATTGCGCAGCACGCGTCTGTCGGCGAGCCAGCCGACGGCACGGGCCAGCACCTGGGCCTCGATGTCGCGGCCGATGCGGATCATGTCGTCGGCGGTGGCGCGATGGTCGACGCGCTCGACCGCCTGTTCGATGATCGGGCCTTCGTCGAGGTCGGCGGTGACGAAATGGGCGGTTGCGCCGATCAGCTTGACGCCGCGCTCATGGGCACGGTGATAGGGGCGGGCGCCCTTGAAGCCGGGCAGGAAGCTGTGATGGATGTTGACGCAGCGGCCCGCCAGCCGATCGACCAGATTTTCCGACAATACCTGCATATAGCGGGCGAGGATCAGATATTCCGACCGGCTGCGATCGAACAGGTCGAGCAGGGCGGCCTCCTGCGCGGCCTTGTCGCCATTGGGCGGCAACTCATGATAGGGGATGCCGTGCCATTCGGTGATGCGGCGCATGTCGGGATGGTTGGACACCACGCCCATGATGTCGACCGCCAGCGTGCCGGTCTGCCAGCGATGCAGCAGGTCGGCGAGGCAGTGCGACCCCTTCGACACGGCGATCACCATGCGCGGGCGTTCGGCCGCTGCGGTGAGGCGCCAGTCCATCGCGAAGCGGGTGCCGATGTCGGCAAATTCGTCGCGCAGGCCGGCTGTGTCGAAGCGCATGCCGGTGTCGGTCGCCTCGAACGCGACGCGCATGAAGAAGAGGCCGGCCTCGCGATCGGCATATTGCTGGCTGTCGGTGATGAAGCCGCCCCGTTCGGCGAGGAACTGGCTGACCGCCGCGACAATGCCGACGCGGTCGGCGCAGACCAGGGTCAGGATCCAGGACGGGATGGTCTTGTCGTTCACTCTGCGGCTCCCAGCAATGCTGCCGAGGCGTTGCCCCAAGCCGGGGCCGCGATCAAGCCTTGGCGCTGGTCATGGCGAAGATGCCGGTGGCGTTGCCAGTGTCGAAGGCGAGGTCCAGCCGCCCGGTATTCGGGTTGATATCGCGGCTGATGAATTCGTAGAAGGAGCCGGGCACGCTGCGCAGTTCGCGGTCGGCGAAGAGACGCTCGACGCTGTCGGCGCGGAAGGCGGTCTGGCGCACGCGGCCGGTGGCGGAGATTTCGAGCTTGGGCTTCATCGGCCGGTCTTCCGCCTTCAGCCGATCGGCCAAAGCCGCGACATCGGGCACGCGATCGGTCGCATGGTTGAAGGCATTGCCCTCGGTCGCGATCCAGGCGGCTTCGTTGGAGCGGGAGAGCAGCAGCTCATAATCGGCAAAGGCAGGCGGTTCATGCTGGCGGTCGAAGGCCGAGACGATGACGGGCAGAGCAGCGGCGGCATCATCGAAGCCGACTGGCTCGCCGGCGGCATAGCGGTCGAGCAGGGCAATGGTCGGGGCGTCGATCGGATCGCGCGAGGTGCCGAAGATGCGGGTCGCGGCCGCGCCAAATTCCGCGTCGAACCGGTTGACATGCAGTTCGGACAGGAAGAATTGCGGGATCGCCTCGGGCGCGTCGACATGGGCATAGGCGCGGCCGGTCATCTTGAGGCGATCGAGCGGATAGAGGGCGGCCATGCGATAGCCCAGCGGCAGGAAGATGCGGGTGAAGGCATCCTCGCCAGCGGGCAGGGCGCCGGTCGGCCCATCGGCAAAGCGGATGGTACGCAGCGCGCCATGGTCGAACATCACCCGGCCGCCGCGCGCCAGCGTGTCGGCGACATAGGCCGCGCCACTCGGTACCCGTTCCAGCAGGTCGTGGAACAGGATGACGTTCATCGCCATGGCAAAGGCGGCGCGACTGACGGTCGGGCCGCTTTGCGCGAGCAGTGCGGGATCGATCGCCAGCGCGTCCAGTGCGGCCTTGCCGGCGTCTTCGCCCAGCACCGACTGAACCAGGGCGACGATGCTTCCTTCATTCTGCGACGACATAAGAACGCTCCACGATGACAGCGCCCTTATCGCAGGATAGGGTGGGTCGCGCAAATAGGGAGCTGTCATCACTTGATGCGGAACGGGAATGGATAGGGCGCGCAAATGGCTGCCGCCGATGAGCGCGCTCAACAGTTTCGATGCGGCCGCGACCCATGGCAGCTTCTCGCGCGCCGGGGTGGAGGTGGGGCTGACCCAGAGCGCAGTCAGTCGCCAGATCGCGCTGCTGGAGGATTGGTTGCAGACGCCTCTGTTCGACCGGGTCGGGCGGCGGGTGCAACTGAACGAGGCGGGGCAGGCCTATGCCGAGGAGATCCGCCCGGCGCTCGATCGGATCCGGCGGGCGACCCGGCGGGTGGCGGCGCGGCGGGCGCAGGGGGCGCTGCGGATCGCGACCCTGCCCAGTTTCGGCATGCGCTGGCTGGCGCCGCGCCTGCCGGGCCTCAGCGCGCTGCATCCTGATCTGGTGGTGGATTTCGCGTCGCGATCCGACCCGTTCGATTTCGCGCAGGAGGAATTTGACGCGGCGATCCATTATGGCCTGCCGGAGGAATGGCCCGGCGTGGCGCAGGATTATCTGTTTCGCGAACAGATGGTGCCGGTCTGCGCGCCGGACTGGCTGGCGGCCAATGTGCTGCGGTCGCCGGCCGATCTGCTGGGCAAGCCGCTGCTGAGCCAGAGTTCGCGACGGGACGCCTGGGCGCGCTGGTTCGCGGCAGCGGGCGTCGAGGCGGGGCCGTTGCCGCCGGGGCCGGCGTTCGAGCATTTCCTGATGCTGGCGCAGGCGGTTGTGGCGGGGGCGGGCGTGGCGCTGATCCCCAGCTTCCTGATCCAACCGGAGCTGGAGGCGGGCAGCCTGGTCATCCCGTTCGATCGCCCCTTGTCGAGCGAGCAGGCCTATTATCTGGTCTATCCCACGGGGCTTGGTGGCCATCCGGGACTGGCACGGTTCCGCGCCTGGATGCTGGCGAGTGCGGGCGCGGATTAGGCGCCCGCGCGAGCTTAGTTCTTCTTCGGCATGCAGTCCGCGCCGGCGGCCTTGATGCTGCTGCACAGGCGCGAGGCGTCGGCGCTGCTGGCGATCGGTCCGGCCTGAAGGCGGGTGATGCTGCCGGCCTTGACCAGATAGGGTTGATAGCCGGAGAGTCCGCTGACCTTGCGGGTCAACTGGCTCCACAGCGCACGGGCGCGGCCTTCGTCGCCGAACGCGCCAAGCTGGACGCGCCAGTCGCCGCCGGCGGCCGGTGCCGGCATCCTGGACGGCGCGGGCTTGGGTGGCGCGGGCTTGGAGGGGGCTGGTTTGGCTGCCTCCGGTGCCGGCTTGGGCGCGACAGGCTGCGGCTTGGCGACCGCGACCTGGGTTGCAGGTGCGGGCGCTGGCTTTGCTGGAGCCGGGGCGGGAGAAGCCGGGCGGGGCTGTGCCGCTGTCGCCGGCAGGGTCAGGCTGGCGCTGGCCAGGCTCTTTTCCTGCGCCTCCATCGACGAGGCCAGGGCAAGGCCCTGCTTGCGCTGGTCGGCGGGGATATATTTGTCCATCTGCTGCAGGCTGGTGGTTGCCTGTGGCAGGCCGGAGGCGGAGGCGCGCGTCATCATCGCATAGGCGCGGACCCAGTCCTTGCCGATCATGTCGCCGTTGAACAGGGCGGTGCCGACAATATATTGCGCGCGGGTTTCGCCGCGGGCGGCGGCATGCTGCAGATAGGGCATGGCCCCGGCGCGATCGCCCTGCTGGAACATCAGCAGGCCCAGATTATCTTCGGCGCGGGCATGGCCCTGCGCCGTCGCCTTGCGATACCAGTCGACCGCACTGCTGAGATCGGCCGGAACGCCGCGGCCAAGCTTGTAGGCCTGACCCAGATTGAACTGCGCATCGGGATCGCCGGCATTGGCGAGCGGGCGCCATTCGGTGATCGCCTTGGCATAATCGCCCTGCTGCCAGGCATCGACGCCGGCCTTCACATCGGCAAGCGCCGGCAAGGCGGCCGTCAATAGCGTGCCGAACGCAACGGCTCCCCAGATAGGCTTCATATCCATGCTCCAGACCGGAAATATCGTCCGGCACTATCGTCAAACAAGGTTAACGTCTTCTTAGCATTGCCGGATCCATGATGTGAAACCGGGGATAGGTGATCCTCAACAAGGTTGCCAGACCAGTTAACCGAATTTTAGGCGGCGCCATGCCAAATCGTTTCGGAACTGGATTTACCTGGGGGAAGGCGCGTGCGCATATTGGCATTGGCATCGCAAAAAGGCGGATCGGGCAAGACGACCCTGTCCGGTCATCTGGCCGTACAGGCCCAGTTGGCCGGGGCCGGTCCGGTCGTCCTGATCGACATCGATCCCCAGGGTTCGCTGGCTGACTGGTGGAACGAGCGCGAGGCCGAGTATCCCGCCTTTGCCCAGACCACGGTTGCGCGGCTGGCCGCCGATCTCGAAATCCTGCGCCAGCAGGGGTTCAAGCTGGCCGTGATCGATACGCCGCCGGCCATCACCATGGCTATCCAGAGCGTGATTTCGGTTGCCGAACTGATCGTCGTGCCGACCCGTCCGAGCCCGCATGACCTGCGCGCGGTCGGTGCTACGGTCGACCTGTGCGAGCGCGCCGGCAAGCCGCTGATCTTCGTCGTCAATGCCGCGACGCCCAAGGCGCGCATCACCTCCGAAGCCGCTGTCGCCCTGTCGCAGCATGGCACGGTGGCGCCGGTGACGCTGCACCATCGCACCGATTTCGCTGCCTCGATGATCGACGGCCGCACGGTGATGGAGGTCGATCCCAAGGGCAAGTCGGCCGCCGAAGTGACCGGGCTGTGGAGCTATATCTCCGATCGCCTCGAGAAGAATTTCCGCCGCACGGTCTTTTCCGTGCCCCAGAACAGCGTCGGCACCGCCGCCGCTTCGCGTCCCGCCGGTGGTGGCTTCGGCCGCCGCGTCGTGCAGTAAGAAAAGGGGGCTATCATGGCTGAAGCCAAACCGATCGCTTCCCTGACGTCCGGCCTGCTGGCGCGCAAGGGCGCGGCCACGCCGGCGATGCGCCGCCCGATGCTGGGCTTTGGTCGCCCGAGCAATGCCGGCATGGTGTCCGATGATCTGGGCTGGAACGACATGGGTTTCGACGTGCCGATGCACGATGACGAGCCTGCCGCGCCGACCGCGCCCGTTGCCACCGGCCTGACGCCGATGACCACGGTGCTCGCGCCGGTTCCGGTGCCGGCGGTCGTGACCGAACGCGAGGAACTGGCCGAGCGCGTGGCACAGGTCGTTCTGCCCGAGACGGTGGAAGCCGAGCCGGAACCGGCCGAACTGGTGATGGCTGCCAAGCCGATGCGGGCAAAGCCGGCGTCGGTGCGCGCCGCGCCGCCCAAGGCGATGGCGGTCGACAACGCACGCAAGGCGGCCTTCACGCTGCGGCTGGACGCGAGCCGTCATCTCAAGCTGCGTCTGGCGGCGGCGGTGACCGGCCGGTCGGCGCAACAAGTTGTTACCGAAGCACTGGATGCTTTCCTCGAAGGGCTGCCCGAGATTGATCGGCTTGCCCAGCAATTGCCGCACTGACGCGGCGATCTTTGATTATAGGTGGGTAAGGTCATGAAACGAACGGCATTTGGCAAGGCGGCCGTTTCCTCCTTGATGGTGGCGACGACGATGGTCGGCTGCACCGGCGCGGCATTCCATCCGCGTTCGGCGGCGGTCAAGCACGCCAATCCCGGCAAGCCGGCCGAGGCTGCGGAAAAGGCGCTGGCCGCTCGCGACGGCGCAAAGGCCGTGCAGGCAGCGGAAGCGGCCGTGCAGGCGGCGCCCGACAATGCGCAATATCGCCAGCTGCTGGGCCGTGCCTATGTGCTGGATGGCCGCTTCGTTTCGGCGGAGACCGCTTTCACCGACGCGATGACGCTGGGCAACCGCGATTCGCGCACGATCGTCAGCCTGGCGCTGGTCGAGGTGGCGCTGGGCAAGAATGACGCCGCGCGCGATCTGCTGGCGGCCAATACCGACAATGTGCCGGCGGGCGATTATGGCCTGGCGCTCGCCATGGCCGGTGATCCGACCGAAGGCGTCCGCATCTTGTCCGCCGCGATCCAGGATCCGTCGGCCAATGCCCGCACCCGCCAGAACCTGGCCTATGCCTATGCGCTGGCCGGTCGCTGGAAGGATGCGCGGCTGGTCGCCGGGCTGGATCTGGCGCCGCTTGCCGCCAATCAGCGTATCGCCCAATGGGCCGGTATGGCCGACCCGGCACTGGCGCCGCAGCGCGTCGCCGCGCTGATGGGCGTTACCGTCAACGGCGCCGATCAGGGCCAACCGGCGGTGCTGGCGCTCGCGCCCGCTGCGCCGGATGCCGCACCGGTGGCGTTGGCCGCCGCGTCGACCGAGCCGGCACCGGTGCTGGACCTGCCGAGCGGTTCGCCGATCGAGATGGCGGCGGCCGAGCCCGCCCCTGCCGCACCCGCGCTCAACACCCGGATTATCGAAACTGCCGTGCCGGCGTCTACGCCCGCACCCGCGGTCAAGGCTGCGCCCAAGCCGGCGCCGGTGCGCGTCGCCGTCAAGCGCGACTTCGTTGTCGAAGGCCCGGCGGCCAAGGCCAAGCCGGCCAAGGGCAAGGCTGCCCCGCTCGCCAGCCCGGCAGCGCGGATGCAGCAGGTCGCCTATATCAAGCCGGTTACCACGGGCGCGAGCGCCTGGGTCGTCCAGCTTGGTGCTTTCGATTCGCCGGCCGTGGCCAAGGAAAAATGGACCAGCATGGCGCGCGTCAATGGGCGCATCGCTGCCTTCCCGGTGCTGACCAGCCAGGCGACCGTCAATGGCCGGACCTTCCACCGGATCGCGATCAGTGGCTTTGGCAGCCGTGCGGATGCGCAGACTTTATGCCAGTCGATCAAGGCGCAGCACGGCCAGTGTTTCGTGCGGGAAGGCGCGCCGAACGCGACGCCGCAGCGCTGGGCCGTGGCATCGACGCGCGGCCGTCAGTTCGCATCGCGCTGATCGCATCGCGCTTTCGGGCGTGACCATGACTTCATGCGGGCCGGGCCGAAAGGTTCCGGCCCGCAATGCATCTGCGCACTGCGAGTGCCGCAATCATGCGATGCGCTGAATTTCGAATTTTCTGGAGCTAGCCCGGCCTTGCCAAGGGCTGAAATAGTGGCTCCCCGAGTAGGATTCGAACCTACGGCCATTCGATTAACAGTCGAATGCTCTACCGCTGAGCTATCGGGGAGCAGCCCCGCTTGCGCCGGGCAGGCCGCGCATATGCAG